>DNJQ01000122.1 GCA_003497225.1 Bacillota bacterium
TTGTAAATTTATATATTAAAAATAAATAATTGTCGAAATTTATGGTAGAATAATAAGACGCACATTTGGAGGAAGATTATGAAGGATAAAATAGTTATTAAAGGGGCAAGGGTCAACAACTTAAAGAATGTAAACTTAGAAATTCCTAAGAATAAATTAGTTGTTTTTACTGGTGTTTCTGGTTCGGGAAAATCTACTTTGGCTTTCGATACTATTTATGCTGAGGGTCAAAGAAGATATATTGATTCTCTTTCCTCTTATGTCCGCATGTTTTTAGATAATTTTGCTAAACCAGATGTTGATTCTATTGATGGACTTTCACCCTCAATTGCTATTGATCAAAAGACAACTTCACATAATCCTAGATCAACTGTTGGAACCGTCACTGAGATTTATGATTATCTTCGTCTTCTCTACGCTAGAATAGGTGTAGCTTATTGTCCTGAACACAATCTTCCAATTAAAGGTTTATCTTTAGGTCAAATCGTTGATAAGATACTTTCTTCACCTCAAGGTTCAAAAATCAGTATCTTAGCACCTATAGTTAGAAATGAAAAAGGAACACATTTTGATACAATTAAAAAATTTATCAATATGGGTTTTAAGCGTATAGCTATAGATGGTAATCCCGTCTTATCTTATACCGTACCACCATTACTTGATAAAAACTTTAAACATACTATTTCAATTCTTATCGATACATTCCGTTTAGGTCAAGATGATGAACAGGAAGAAAAAATGCGCGCTATGGATTCAGCACGTGTTACATTAAATAACGCCAATGGTTTCTTACAGTATATGGTTGATGATGGTCAGCCAGTGCTTCTTAGTGAACACCATTCGTGTCCAGTTTGTGGTTTTACTGTCCCTGATTTAGAGCCGGTATTATTTTCATTCAATAATCCATTAGGATGTTGTCCTAGCTGTAATGGATTAGGTATTAAAATAGAAGCTGATCCAGATAAAATCATTCCTGATATGCGTTTATCTATTAAAAAAGGCGCTATTCCTTTCCTATCAAAGAAGAATGAATTTGCTATGGAAGTAGAAGATTTCAACATGATATGTGAAAAATATGGAATAGATCAAAGTGTTCCAGTAAATACTTTAACTAAAAAACAATTGAATGCTATTTTATATGGTCCAGAAGAAGATATCATCTATGAGCACCATTCAAGAAACGGGTCTATAATTAAAAGAGTTGTTAATGAAGGTTTAAAAACCAAGATTGAGCGTTTATATAATTCATCTTCTTCACAAATGATGAAAGCCTATTACTACTCTTTTATGACTGAAAGAGAATGTACTCAGTGTCATGGAGCAAGATTAAACGATCAAGTTCTTTCTGTCCGTATTGGTGGATTAAATATCAATGAACTTTGTAATCTTTCCTTAGCAAAAATGTTAAATTTCTTAAATAATTTAACTTTAACAGCGACAGAAGAAAAAATATCTAAACTTATATTAACCGAAATAAAAAATCGTTTGCACTTTTTGTGTAATGTTGGGCTCGATTATTTAAACTTAGCACGAGCAGCTTCAACTTTATCAGGTGGGGAAGCACAAAGAATAAGACTTGCAACTCAAATCGGTTCACGTTTAACTGGGGTTTTATATGTTTTAGATGAACCTTCTATCGGTTTACATCAAAGAGATAATGATAAACTTATCGCATCTTTAAAAGAGATGAGAGATTTAGGAAACTCTATGATCGTCGTTGAGCACGATGAAGATACTATTCGTTCAGCTGATTATATCGTCGATGTTGGTCCTTTAGCAGGCGATCACGGTGGTGAAATAGTTGCTTGTGGTACACTTAACGATATCATGAATTCTAATCGTTCGATAACCGGCGATTATTTAGCTCATAGAAAAACTATTGATGTTCCTTCTTTGCGTCGCCCAGGTTATAAAAGTATAACTATAAGAGGAGCAACTTGTAACAATTTAAAAAATGTTACAGTTTCCTTCCCTTCCGCCTGTTTAACAGTTGTTACTGGAGTCTCAGGTTCGGGTAAGTCTTCATTAATCACTGAAGTTTTATATAAGAAAGCGAGACAAGAACTAGGTCTAACTGTTTCTAATATTGGTGCGTGTAAAGAAATAACTGGACTTAATCAAATCGATAAAGTCATTAATATTTCTCAAGATCCGATTGGAAAATCTAGCCGCAGCAATCCAGCAACATATGTAAATGTTTTCACTGATATCCGTGAATTATTTGCTTCAACACGTGAAGCAAAAATGCACGGCTTTAACGCTTCATACTTCTCTTTCAATAACCGCGAAGGAAGATGTGGAACATGTTGTGGAGATGGAGTAAAAAGAATATCGATGTCATTTATGTCGGATGTTTATGTTGAGTGTGAAACTTGTCACGGCAAAAAATACAACGAAGATGTATTACAAGTTCAATACCGTGGAAAGAACATCTATGATGTTTTAGAAATGCGCGTTGATGAAGCGGTAGAATTTTTTAAGTCCGTCCCTAATATATATAAGAAGCTTTTAACTTTACAAAAGGTTGGTTTGGGTTATATTAAGTTAGGTCAAAGCAGCACTACTTTATCAGGTGGTGAAGCTCAACGTGTTAAACTCGCTTATGAACTTCAACGTTCTGCGACTGGCAATACTCTTTATATCATGGATGAACCTACAACTGGTTTACACATCGATGATATTAAAAAACTTTTATCTGTCATCGATGCTTTAATTGATGGTGGTAATACAGTTGTTATAATTGAGCATAACTTAGATGTAATTAAATGTGCTGACTACATTATAGATTTAGGACCTGAAGGTGGAGAAGGTGGCGGAACAGTTATCGCTACTGGAACACCAGAAGAAATTGCTATGTGTGAAAAATCATATACTGGGCAATATCTTAAACCAATATTAATGAAAGCTGGAAAGATTTAGTATATAATACTACCGAGGTGATAAGATGCTGACAATATTAGAACTAGCCAACAACTTTGGTTTCACTCATTATGTTTCAAGCCCAACCGCGATAAAACGGGAAGTAAAAAACGATGATATCGACCGTTGCGGTGTTGAACTTATGGGTCATTTTACTTATCACGATAAAGACCGTCTCGTTTTAATTGGAAACAAAGAATGGGCGATCATTGAAGACTTGAGCGATGAAGATTGCTATGAGAGATTCAAAAAAATTTGTAATGATGAATGTCCAGGAATCATCATCTGTCAAAGTCGTCCTTGTCCTCCAATGCTTGAAAAAGCAGCGCGCGAGATGGATTGCCCAGTTTTTGGAACATCGATGAGAACATCAGATTTAATGTCCGATATAATTATTTATCTTTCAGATAAACTCGCTCAAACCACTAGTATCCACGCTTGTTTGCTCGATATATTTAATGTTGGAGTCCTTTTAATGGGAGAAAGCGGAATCGGAAAATCTGAGATATCGATGGATTTAGTTAAAAAAGGCCATCAACTAGTCGCAGACGACATGGTAAAAATATCTTTAGTTCGTGACCATTTAGTTGGAAGAGCTCCAGAATCAATATCAGGAATGATGGAAGTTAGAGGAATAGGAATTGTTAATGTATCTCATATATTCGGAATTAATTCCGTTAAAAAGAAAGATTCAATAAATTTAGCGATTGAACTTAAGCCTTTTACAAAGAACTTTAGAGTTGACCGCCTTGGAATGATGACAGATTTTATTGATATCCTCGGTGTTAAAATTCCGAAAATAATTCTTCCCGTCTCAGCGGCAAGAAATATTTGTGAAATAATTGAAGTAGCCGTAACTAACTTTAAACTCAAAGAATCTGGTTATGATTCTTCATATGAATTTGAAAAAAGATTGATTGAAATACAGGAGAGCAAAAAAAGTAAAAGATGATGAACGAAATGTTATCTTATTTACCTAAAGGGTTTAGTATCTTTGGTCTTGAAATAGCTTTTTACGCTATTATCATTCTTTTCGGCGCTTTAATGGCGCTCTTCCTTTCTTCATTTGAAGCCCGTAAAGAAGGATATAGTTGGGACTTTTTTGTTACAGTTTTTATTATCGCTTTCCCTTCAGGAATAATCGGCGCAAGGTTATGGTATGTTATAGCTGAATGGCAAAAGGAATTTGGTTGGGATAATTTTGCTCAGATATTTAGAATTTGGGATGGCGGATTAGCCATTCAAGGTGGCGCGATACTTGGTATCACCGCTGGTGTTTTGGTCGTAGTATTTTTAAGACGCGGCATGAATCCTTTACAAGCGGTAGATTTTGCTGTTCCTAATATTTTAGTTGCTCAAGTAATAGGAAGATGGGGCAATTTCTTTAACCACGAAGTATATGGAATGGTAGTTGATCGTAGTTCATGGTCATTTTTACCAGACTTTATCCTCAATCAAATGGTTGATAATTTAAATAATCCAGAATTTATCGATGTTCCTTTATTTTTGGTTGAAGGAATATTAAATTTAATCGGATTTTTAACCATTGTACACTTTATTTTTCCTCTTTGTAAAAAACACAATGCCTATTGTGTCGGTGATGGTTTAGGCTATTATTTAATCCTTTATGGAGCAGTAAGATCGATATTAGAGCCGATGAGAAATCCGACATACATCATGGGAACAGAAGTTGGTGCATCATTCGTTATGGCTATTTTATTCATCGTTTGTGGAATAGTTTTAATTGTAACAAATCATGTAATAACGAATTTTAGAACTAAAAATTACCGCAAGAAGGGCTCTTTAAAATAAATGAAATACCAAGCCATTATCTTTGATCTTGATGGCACATGCCTAGATTCTGATTTATATGTCGCGATGAATTATGTCGAGTTATTTAATAAATTTCATCCAGAATATACCCCTAGTTTAAAAGAATTAGTATCTTTTTCAGGTCCACCATTAACGGAAGTATTTTCTAAATATTTTCCCGAGTATGATTTTGATACACTTTATGAACAATTCTCTTCTTATGCTAAAAAATACGCAAATAAATATTCGCGCTTATATGAAGATGAATTAGAAGTTTTAGATTTAATAAAAAGTAGTGGATATAAAACCGCTATAGTAACGAGCAAAAAGAAAGAGGCGACAAGAAATAGTTTAAATCATTTTAAACTTGACCATTATATGGATGTAGTGATTTCTTTAGATGATGTAAAAAACGCTAAGCCTCACCCTGAAGGTTTATTTTTAGCCGCTAAAAAACTTTCTATAGATCCTACAAATTGTTTATATGTTGGTGATTCTTTAAGTGATTTTAAAGCCGCACAAAATGCCAAGATGGACTTTGCTTTAGCATATTGGGGATTAAAAAGATTTACAAATTTTGATGGTATGAAGTATATATTAAATGGGTACAAAGATTTAAAGAAGGTGTTAATAGATGAAAAATAAGATTCAAGATTGCATTATTATCGGTATGGGCCCGGCAGGAATAACCGCAGCTATTTATCTTTCAAGGTTAAACATAAAGCCGTTATGCATTGAAGAAAAAGGTCTTGCAAGCAAATTATCTTCCATTCCGCTCATACAAAATTATCCCGGTTTTGTTGGAAAAGGTAATGATTTAGCACAATTATTTACTAAGCAAGTAGAAGATAACAATATTTCAATTTATAAATCACGCGTTAGTACGATTCAAAAAGATGAAGAAAACTTTCGCGTTCAATGTGAAGATGGAATCTTCTATTCTAAATCCGTTCTTGTAACAGCTGGAATTAGACCTAACCCACTAATTATTCCAGGTGGAAATAAGTATTCCTTCCGCGGCATTTCGCGTTGCGCGGTTTGTGATGGTCCTCTTTATAGAAACAAAGATATTGCTGTTCATGGTGATAAAAGTACCGCTATACAAGAATCTTTATATTTAGCAGATATTTGTCACACACTCTATTTTATTTGCCCTGAAAAAAGTATCAGTGCACCTAGTGAATTAGTTAAGGAACTAGAAAGCAAAGACAATGTAAAAATTATATACGAAGGCACAATAGTAGGATCAATTGGTTCTAGATCAATTGAAGAAATTCAAGTTAAGTGCAAAAATGATACTATGAGCCTCAGTGTTAGAGGTTTATTCCTTTATACTGGTGAAGCTAATAATGCAACATTTTTACCCTTCCCCGAAGTATTTGATAATAGGAATTTCATCATTGTTGATGAAAATAAAAGCACACCTATTTCTGGATTATTCGCTGCAGGAGACGTAACCATTACTCCTTTAAGACAAATAGTGACGGCGTGTGGAGATGGCGCAATAGCAGCATTTTCAATCAAACAATATTTAAAGACGAGGAGATTATGAGTTTTAATGATGAAATAAAGGAAGAACTAGTTAAAAAAGAATGGAAAAAAGATGAACTTCTTCCGCTCCTTTGTGGTTTTGTTTGTCAAACTAAACCTAATAAAAAAAACTTAGTACTTAAATCACAAAAAGAAAGTATCATGCGTTTAATATCTAATTGTTTTAAAAAGCTATATAAAAAAGATTATGAAGTCTTAGGAACAACGCATAATAGATTTACAAAGGAAACAACATATACTATTACTATTCCACTAAATGAATATCAAAGTACAATTCAAAAGAAGTTACACCATTTAAATCAATTTATGGAACCAGAAAAATTTAGAATATTTTTATCTGGTATCTTCTTATCTTCTGGATATATTTCTGATCCTGAAACACAACAGTACTCTCTATATATAAAATTTAACGATGATAATCTTCCATCAATGATAATGGATACATTCTCTTCCTATGAAGATGAAAGAAAAATCGTTTTTAGAATGGTAAACAGTAATAATTCATACAAACTATACATAAAAAAGGGTGAACACATTGCCAATTTTATTGCCTTTATTAATGCTCCAGTTTCAATGTTAAATTTTGAGAATATACGCATAATAAAAGACTTTTATAATAACACAAACAGAATGGCAATATGTGATTCTGTTAATTATAATAAATCTCTAGCAACTGGACAAAAGAACTTAAAAGA
>DNJQ01000007.1:0-5156 GCA_003497225.1 Bacillota bacterium
AAAAAAGTGGCAGTTGGCCTTTAGTAGGTAAATAAAAATAATGGTAATAATTAAAAGCGTTTAGGTTATGTGCTTAATATTTGTTCAGTTTTATGAATATTGTCGGTTTTTGTGTAAATCGCAATAATCTTATTCCGTTGCTTGCTTAAAGTTATTAATTAGTTTATAATAGCAAAGATATTTATATATCGTTTCTTTTGTATTATTTATGCGAGGTGCTTATGAGCTTTTTAGACAAACTATTTAGAATTGATGCAAGAGCATACAAAAAGATTAAAAAGAAGGCTAGCAAAGTTTTAACTTATGCTGATGAAATGTCAAAATTAAGTGATGATGAACTTAAAGCTAAAACTCCTTACTTTAAAAAACTATTAGCTGAAGGTAAGTCTTTAGATGATATTCAACCTGAAGCTTTTGCAGTTTGCCGTGAAGCGGCTAAAAGAGTTATAGGTCAATATCCATATGAAGTTCAAGTTTTCGGCGCTCAAGTTCTTCACGAAGGCGATGTAGCCGAGATGAAAACAGGTGAAGGTAAAACTTTAACTGCTACTATGGCTGTTTATACAAACGCATTGACTGGTAAAGGTGTTCATGTTGTTACAGTTAACGAATACTTAGCTAGTCGTGATGCGGAATGGATGGGTCAAATATATCGCTTTTTAGGTTTGACTGTTGGTATCAATTTACGTGAAAAAGATACTAAAGGTAAGCAAGAAGCATATAACTGCGATATCACTTATACAACTAACTCTGAAGTTGGTTTTGACTATTTGCGTGATAATATGGCGACTTCAGCTGATGAAAGAGTTTTAAGAGGATTAAATTTTGCTATTATCGATGAAGCCGACTCAATTTTAATTGATGAATCTCGTACACCGTTAATCATTTCTGGTGGTAGTGGTGTTACAGCCAATTCATATATTATTGCCGATAGATGCGTAAAATCTTTATCACATAATGTTGATTTTGAAGTAGATATAAAAAGAAAAACTTGTTCTTTAACCGATAGTGGTGTTGATAAAGTTCAGCACGCCTTCGGTATTAGCAATATCTATGCTCCTGAATATGCTGATTTAGTTCACCGTGTTCACCAAGCTTTGAAGGCTAACTTCATTATGCACCGCGATATCGAATACATGGTAAAGAATAACGAAATAGTTTTGATCGATACCTTTACTGGAAGAACCATGGAAGGAAGAGAATATTCCGATGGTCTTCAACAAGCTATTCAAGCTAAAGAGCATGTTACCATTAAACCAGAAACTATTACGATGGCTACAATCACTTATCAAAACTTTTTCCGTCTTTATGACAAGTTATCTGGTATGACTGGTACAGCAAAGACTGAGGAAGAAGAATTCCGTAAGATTTATAACATGCGTGTTACTTGTATTCCAACTAATAAACCAATTCAAAGATTTGATGATATTGATGCTGTATTTGCAACCGAACAAGCTAAGTATAAAGCCTTAGTTAAAAAGGTTGTTGAACTTCATGAAAAAGGACAACCAATATTAATTGGTACACCTTCTGTTGAAAAGAGTGAAATAGTTCATGAACTTCTAGCTGATATCGGCTTACCTCATGAAGTATTAAATGCTAAAAACCACGCTCGTGAAGCTAAAATCATTGAAGATGCTGGTGCTAAAGGCGCAATCACTATTGCAACGAATATGGCAGGCCGTGGTACCGATATTAAAATTAGCGATGAAGTCAAATCCTTAGGTGGTTTAGTCGTTTTAGGAACTGAAAGACACGAATCACGTCGTATCGATAACCAACTCCGTGGACGTAGTGGACGTCAAGGTGATCCAGGTTATTCCCGTTTCTACGTATCACTTGAAGATGATTTAGTGCGCCGGTTCGCTACAGACTATATCCGTAAAGCTTTTGCTAAATACGGTGATGAAGAAATAAAGAGTAAGACAATGACATTTGCAATTACTCAAGCTCAAAAGAAAGTCGAAGGAATGAACTTCGATACAAGAAAATCGCTTCTTGATTATGATGATGTTTTACGTAAACAACGTGAGATTATGTATAAGCAAAGAGATGAGATTCTTTATTCAAAGTCTATCAGCGAAAGTGTTCCTCACTATTTTGAAAACTGCGCTAGAGCAATAATTAAAAAGTCTTTAAAAGTTTCTGATCAAGAAAAAGTTGTTGATGGAAAACTATTAATTTCTAATGTTGAACCAGATTATCAAATGCCTGGAACTCTTAAAGATGAGTTATTTGAAGGAATATCGGAAGACGAAGGCGTGGATTTATTAAACGAACTTCTTTTGAACTCCTATGAGAAAAAGAGAATGTCATGGAATGAAGAAGAAACAAACTATGTTGAAAAGAATGTCGCTCTTCAAATGGTTGATAGAAACTGGACTAGACACATCGATACGATGGCTAAACTTCGTGAAGCCATTTACCTTCGTTCCTATGCTAATACTAATCCTTTACAAGCTTATACTAATGAAGGATATGAAAAGTTTGAAAAGATGGTCGAAACCATCGGCGCCGATATTGTAAAGATGTTGCTTCACATTCAAATTCGTCGTAGATCACCAGAAGAAATTGAACAAATCAAACGTGCTCAAGAAGAGGCGAGAAAGCGTGCTGAAGAAGCAGCAAAAAGACAAGAAGAATCGAAAAAACAAGCGGAAGAAAAGAAAGTTGAACAACAGCCAAAACTTAAACCTGTCGCTCCAACTACCGCTGCTAGAAAGAGAAATATTCTCGATAATAACGAGGATTTAGCCAATACTTTACGTCAATCTTCAATGGCTTCAGATAATACATTATTAATGCTTGCCACGATGAAAAAAGAGCAAAAAGCAAATGAAGAGAAAAAAGAAGATGATAAAGCGGAGGACAAAAAATGAGAGAATTATACGAATTAAGTAACGAGTTTGAAGATATAGCTCGTGGTTTTAAAGAACTAAGAGGTTGTCTTTGACGAAGCTGGATTAGAAAAAGAGATTGCTTCTTTAGAAATTGAAACATCTTCACAAGATATATGGAAAGACCGCGAAAAGGCGACAAAACTTACTTCGTCTTTAGCGCGACTAGTTGAAAAAAGAGATACGATAAAAAGTATTGATGAAGCGTTAAATGATATCGCTTCTCTCTTTGAACTTTTAAAATTAGAAAAAGATAATGAACTTCAAGAACAACTTGAGAAAGAACTTAAATCTTTACAGGTTAGAGTTAAATCTTTTACTGATACAATGCTATTAAGTGGACCTTATGATCAGTGTTCCGCCATTTTAGAGTTCCACCCGGGAGCTGGGGGAACTGAAGCTCACGATTGGGCGAGTATGCTTTTACGTATGTATATGCGCTACGCTGAAAGTCACAAATATTCTTGTCAAGTTTTAGATATGCTTGAAGGAGAAGAGGCGGGAATCTCTTCTGCTACAATCCTTATTAAAGGAAAATGGGCATATGGAAAATTAAAGAGTGAAAATGGTGTTCACCGTCTAGTTCGTATTTCACCTTTTGATGCTTCAGGTAGCCGTCACACTTCCTTTGCTTCAGTTAATGTCATGCCAGAAATTGATACAAGCGTAAATGTTGAAATCAAAGATAGTGATTTAATGATTGATACTTATCGAAGTCAAGGAGCTGGGGGGCAAAACGTTAATAAAACAGAAAGTGCTGTAAGAATTACGCACAAGCCTACTGGTATTGTTGTTTCTTGTCAAGTTGAACGTTCGCAGATTCAAAACCGCGAAATAGCGATGAATTTATTGCGTTCAAGACTTTTCCAATTACAGTTAAAAGAGCAAGAAGAAAAACTTGCAAAAATTGCTGGACAGAAAAAAGATATTGAATGGGGAAGTCAAATTAGATCATATGTATTTTGTCCTTATACTCTTGTCAAAGACAATAGATCAAGTTATGAAGTTACTGATGTCAGTAAAGTCATGGATGGTGAACTCGATGGATTCATCGATGCTTACTTGAGGTGGAAGTTAAATGAAAAAATTTGATCGGATGTTTTTAGTTAAATCTGAAGCGCGTTTAATAAGAAGAAAAGGAAAATTACCGCTTACCGAAAGATTCAAAAGGTTTTGGATTAAGGGCTATTATGAAACTAAAATAAGTATTAAAACTGAAAGTAAAAAACAACTTTTTACTGATTTATTTTGGATGATAGTAGGTAATATAGTTTTAGCTTTTGGAACACAAGTTTTTATCATTAAAAATGAATTAATAACTGGTGGAGTTTCTGGCTTAGGTTTAATATTAGAAGAACTATTTAATAATTCTAATATTAATGTTAATTTGATAATAACAATTTTAACTTGGGTACTATTTTTTATCGGTCTTCTTTTATTAGGAATTAGATTCGCTTTTAAAACCCTTGTTGCTACAGTTATTTTTCCACCACTTCTATATTTATTTTCTGCTTTAGTTCAAGCTTTGCCATGGCTATCTTTACCAGATACAGATTTAGGTTGCGTCCTTGGAGCGGTCTTTGGTGGTGTTTTTGTTGGTATTGGTTGTGGATTTACCTTTATCGGTGGTGGATCTACCGGCGGGGTTGACTGTCTTTCTTTAGCGGCTAATAAATATTTATCAATTAAAACATCAATTGCTGCTTTTATCGTTGATGCAGCAATCATAATCGTGGGCTTTGTTATTAATAAAGATTTATCTCAGTGTTTAATTGGAATAATTTCCGCTTTGATGGCGGCAATTATGATTGATAGAGTATTCTTAGGTCAATCTTCATCCTTTATCGCCTTTATCATATCTGATAAATGTGACGAAATTTCTGATCGAATCAATAACGAAATGGAAAGAGGAACGACGATGTTTTTAGCGGAAGGTGGTTATACTCATAGTTCTCGTAAAGTTATCCAAGTTGTATTCGACCGCAAAGAATATCGTGATTTACAAAACATCATCGCTGATGTTGATCCTTCCTCATTTGTTACAACTATGCGAGCCCATGAAGTTAATGGCTATGGGTTTAAAAAACTTTCACGTAAAAAGATTTCTCTTGAAGAAATAATAGCCGTTGATAAAAAACTTACAAAAAAGAGGGAAGATAATAAGTAATATTAATTTTATTTATTATAGGAATTTGAATAGCAATTACACTAATGTAAACCTTATATGAGCAAAGGTAGGTGATGATGGTGGAAAAAAGA
>DNJQ01000007.1:5450-24371 GCA_003497225.1 Bacillota bacterium
AATGAATTGGTTGATATAAAAAATATTTATCAAGATATTCGAAATAAAATAATACGCGCCAGAGAAAAAATATTCAAACATATTGATATTACTATGACAGAAGTATATTGGTATGTTGGTAAAATTACCTATGAGTTATCAGAAAAAAGTACGAAAGCAAGTTATGGAAAAAGGACAATTGATATATTATCTAATAAACTTATGAATGAGTTTGGCAGTGGTTTTTCTCCAGTTAGCATTAGAAGAATGAGAAGATTCTATGAGTTGTATCCAATATGGCCGACAGTGTCGACCGAATTATCTTGGGCTCATTTTCAAGAATTAATTAGGATTGATCGAAAAGAAGAACGAGATTTTTATGAGGTTGAATCAATCAAAGCAAATTGGGGATGTAGAGAATTACGAAGACAAATTAACATTAAACTTTATGATAGATATCTTGTTTCTCCAGATAAATCATTAATTATGAAAGAATCAAAAAAAGGATTAATTGAGCGTCAACCTGAAGAAATACTGAAATCGCCATATATTTTTGAATTTGCTGGCTTAAAAGAAAATAAAAACTATTTAGAAACCGATTTAGAAAAAGCGTTATTATCGCATTTAACAGAGTTCTTGCTTGAACTAGGAAGAGGGTTTTCTTATGTTGCAAGTCAACAAAGAATAAAAATAGGGACAGAATACTATTATCCTGATTTGATATTTTATAATCGTCTAGCAAAATGTTTTGTTATAATTGATTTAAAAATAGGAAAATTAACACACCAAGATATAGGACAAATGCAAATGTATGTAAACTATTATAAAAAAACGCAAATGATAGATGGAGAGAATGAGCCAATAGGAATATTGTTATGTGTAGATAAAGACGATGCTGTAGTAGAAATGACTTTAGGTGATAGTATAAAAAATGTTTATGACTCTAAGTATTTAACATATTTGCCAACAAAAGATGAGCTAATTAAAATAATTAGAGATGAAAAGGAATTATATGAAATGGCAAACGAAGAAGGTGGAAAAAATGAATAATAACTCAGAAGGGGCGTATAAAAGCGTAATCAACTGGTTTCCAGGGCATATGAAAGTTGCCATGGATCAAATTAGTGAAAGATTAAAGACTGTCGATCTAGTCATTGAAATTGGCGATGCTCGCGCCCCGATATCTTCTTTAAATCCTTATTTAAAAAATGTTTTAGGTAATAAAAAGAAAGTTTTAGTATTTTCTAAAATAGATTGTGCGGATAAATATAAGCAAGAAGCAATAAAAAAGTATTATAAAGATGAGTATTTAATGGTGTTTTTTGCTGATTTATTGAATCAGAAAGATGGAAAAATAATTCGTAGTGCGATAGAAAATATCAAAATTCGACAAAATGCGCGCTACGAAAAATTTAATGTAAAATCTCTTCCTACCCGCGCTTTAGTCGTAGGTATTCCTAATGTTGGTAAATCAACTTTTATTAATCTTTTAGCTCAAAATAGAAAGGCTAAAGTTGGTAATATGCCAGGCTTTACTAAAGCTCAACAACTTATTAAAGTTTCAAATAATTTAGAACTTTGTGATACACCAGGAATTTTACCGCCAAATTATGAAGATAAAAAAATAGCTATGCGTTTAGCTTGGCTAGGAACTATTAAGCAAGATATATTGTCTTTAGAAGATTTAACTAATACTCTTTGGGATTATTTAGTTGATCATTATTTTGATTATTTAAAAAATAGATATCAAATTGAAAACAAGATGAGTTCAGATGATTTTTTCTATTATCTTGCTAATTTCCGTCATTATCTTTTACGTGATGAAAAGCTCGATATAGACCGTGCGAGAAAGACATTTTTGAAGGAATTTCAAGATGGTGTTTTAGGGGGAGTTTTAGTCGATGAACTTGAAGGAATTTGACGATTCTTTCCGCGTCGATGGGAAAGAATTCGTTGCTGGTTTTGATGAAGCAGGTCGAGGCCCTTTGTGTGGACCTGTTGTTTGTGCTGGCGTAGTTTTAGACTCTTCCTTTTACGATGAAAGAATCAACGACTCGAAACAACTTAATGAAAGAACTAGAGATTGTTTGTTCGATATAATTAAGGAAAAAGCGGTATGTTATGAGATTGTTTTTATCTCAAATAAAGTCATCGATGAGATAAATATTCTTGAAGCTTCGCGGAAAGGGATGCAAACTGCACTTGATAAATTTATCGCTGATAAACAAAAAATTGATGTCGTTTTAACTGATTATATGAATTTAAAAACTGACATTCCATTAAAGTCTTTGGCTAAAGGAGATGCAACTTCTTTATCTATCGCTTGCGCTTCAATTTTAGCTAAAGTAGCGCGTGACCGCTATATGGAAGAGTTAGATAAAATTTATCCTCAATATGAACTAGCTAAAAACAAAGGATATCCAACGAAAAGACATCTTGAGTTATTAGAACAATATGGTCCAAAAGAAGAGATATATCGCCTTTCTTATGGACCAGTGAAAGCCTTAAGACAAATAAAATTGTTTTAATTTGGCTTGATGAAATTATATATGGAGTGAGATGACTAATAACGAATTGCGGAGAAGACTTATTAAAAAAGCTATAGAACTTGAGGGGGACTATCTAAGTTTAAATGTAGCTAAAAGTAGCATTAGTAATAACGAAAACTCTACTAATGAATATTTTTCTTTGCGTTCATCTACTTTAGTTGAAGGTGATGAAGAATACCCTGATTACTTTTATAATCTTAATGAAAACCCCATAGTTTTATTTTGTTACGGCAATAAACACCTACTTGAAATAGATAATAGACTTGGAGTAGTGGGAACTAGGCATCCTTCTAAAACAGGACTTCAAGCTATTAAAGGAATTCTTGATTATACTGTAAAACATTATGCTTCATTAAATGAAAAATTTGCTATCGTTAACGGTATGGCAAGAGGAATTGATGTTTTAGCCGCTCGCGTAGCGATGAAATATCATATGCCAATCATTATGTATCTAGGCTCAGGAATTGATAATGTCTATCCTAGTGAAGCTCAAGATGTTTATGATTATTGCCGAAGAGGAAACGGATTAATTCTATCTGAATATCCTAATTTAGTTCCACCGAGAAAAGAACATTTTCCTTTTCGAAATCGTTTGATTGCTGCAACATCCTCTTTTCTTTTTGTTCCAGAAGCCTTAATTCCATCGGGAACTTATTCTACTGTTAACTACGCTTTAAACTTAGGAGTTCCTATTGCAACTTGCCCATTTTCTTTTACTGAAGAGAATAGTTTAAACAACATTTTAATCAAGGATGGAGCGGAAAGTATTTTGAGCGGAAAGGACCTTGTTGAGTTCATTGAATACAATAAAATCACCTATAAACTTTAAAATTTTATCTTGACAAGGTAGCGATATTCTCGCATAATTTGAAGAGTTAGGAGAAAATCTAATGAAACTTGTCATCGTGGAGTCCCCCACTAAATGTAAAACGATTGGTCAGTATTTAGGCAGTGATTATAAGGTTATGGCCTCAATTGGTCATATTAGAGATCTTTCAACTACTGGTCCAGGGGGCCTTGGTGTAGATGTTTATAATAGTTTTAAACCTACTTATGCTATAAGTAAGGATAAATATGAAGTCATTACTGGTTTAAAGAAAGCGGCTAGCAAGGCTAGTGAAGTTATTCTTGCAACCGACCCTGACCGCGAAGGAGAAGCCATCGCTTGGCATTTGTCGGAAGTTTTAAACTTACCCATTGATTCAACGAAAAGACTCGAGTTTCATGAAATAACTCGTCCAGCGATTTTAAAAGCTTTAGCTAATCCAAGAACTATCGATATGAACTTGGTCGCTAGTCAAGAGACTAGAAGAATCATGGACCGTATCATCGGTTTTCGTTTATCTTACTTATTACAAAAGAAAATCAAATCACGTTCAGCAGGAAGAGTACAATCAGTAACTTTGAAATTCTTAGTAGACCGTGAAAGAGAAATAGAAAGTTTTAATCCAGAAGAATATTGGAATGTTACGGGATTATTTTCTGAACAAAAGATTAAAGCAGAATTAGTTTCTTATCAAGGAAAAAATATAAAAATAAGTAGCGAGGAAGAAGTAAATAAAGTTATAGCTAGTTTACCAGAAACCTTTACTATCGATTCTTTTGATACAAATTTACGTCGCAAAGATCCTCGTCCACCATTTACAACTTCAACATTACAACAAGAAGCGTTCAATCAATTCCATTATTCAACTAAGAAAACTTCAATTCTTGCGCAACACCTTTATGAAGGTATTGAAATAAATGGTGAACTACACGGTTTAATCACCTATATGAGAACTGATTCGACTAGACTTAGTCCAGAATTTGTTTCTTCAGCAAAAGAATATATTAAAGATAATTATGGAAAAGATTATGTTGGATCTTTACATAGAGGAAAAACAACTCACAATATTCAAGATGCTCACGAAGCTATTAGACCAACATATCTAGATCTTTCTCCAGATAAGGTTAAATCCTCATTACCCAAAGATGAATATAATATCTATCGCTTAATATATGTAAGAACCTTAGCAAGTTTAATGTCTTCTCGAGTTGATGAAGTTCAAACATTAAAACTTTTAGGAAATGACTATATGTTTAAAGCCGAGGCTAGCAAACTAGTTTTTGATGGTTATGATGTGATCTATAAAGATTTTGGTAGTAAACCAAAAGATTCAGAACTTCCAAGCCTTGGTAATTTAAAAACTTTACCTTTAGTGAGTGTCGAAAAAGAGCAACACTTCACTAAAGCTCCAGCGCGCTTTACTGAAGCAAAAATAGTTAAACTTATGGAAGAAAAAGGAATTGGACGTCCTTCAACTTATGCTTCAACTATTTCAACATTGAGTTTAAGACATTATGTAAGTATCGAAAAAGGAACGATGATTCCGACCGATCAAGGAAAACTTACAGTTGATGAATTAGTAAAATATTTCCCAAATTTCATGGATCCTTCTTATACAGCTGAGATGGAAACAAAACTTGATGATATAGTAGCTGGGGATAATTCTAAAACTGAACTTCTTGAAACATTCTATGTCGGATTTGTTGAACAACTAGATAATGCTGATAAAGCCATGGAAAAGCTTCAACCAGTAGAAACTGGAGAGAACTGTCCAATCTGTGGAAAACCTTTAGTATATCGACAAGGTAAATATGGAAATTTCGTCGCTTGTTCAGGTTATCCTGAATGTCACTATGTTCAAAAGGAAGAAAAGCCTGAACCGGAATACATTGAAGGAAGATTTTGCCCCGAATGTGGAAGTCCTTTAATTAAGAGAAAATCAAAATCTGGTAATGAATTTATCGGTTGTTCCTCTTTTCCAAAGTGTCGATATATTGAAAGCACACAAAAAGCTCCAGTAGAACTAACGGAAGAAGAACTTAAAAACGCTCCGGAATGTCCTCGCTGTCACACTGGTCATTTAATAGAGAAAAAATCTCGTTTTGGAACATTTTTAGGATGCACTAATTATCCTAAATGCCGTTATATTGAAAAGATAAAGAAAACGAAAAGCAAAAAAGATGAATAAAGTTAGAGTTGTCGGAGCGGGGTTAGCAGGATCGGAAGCCATCAACTATTTAGCTAAACAAGGTTATGAAGTTGAACTTTATGAATGCAAAAGAAAAAAGAGAAATGAAGCGCAGCACTCCGATAATTTTGCTGAACTTGTTTGTTCAAATTCTTTAAAATCTATGAGTAGTACCAATGCTTGTGGTTTACTTAAACAAGAGTTAATTGAATTAGATTCTTTAACTATGAAATCCGCTTTGCTAAATAGAATACCTACGGGGGAAGATCTTTCCGTAGATAGAAATGAATTTAGTTTAAATATTACTAAAACTATTGAAGATTTTCCTAATGTAAAAATTATTGATGAAGAATATGAAGATATTATTGATGATGGAATACTAACAATTATTGCAACAGGGCCTTTAACAAGCACAAAACTTGCTGATAATCTTACTTCTTATTTAGGTGTAGAGACTTTAAACTTTTTTGATGCCGCTGCGCCGCTAGTATATTCATCTTCTTTAAATTTTAATAAGCTTTTTGAAAAATCTCGCTACGATAAAGGTGATGGAAAATATTTAAATTCTTCGATGAATGAAGAAGAGTATGAATTATTTTATAAAGAATTAGTAAATGCTGAACGTGTTATTTTGCATGACTTTGAACACTTTGAAGGATGTTTACCAATCGAAGTTATGGCTAAAAGGGGAAAAGATACGCTTTGTCACGGCCCATTAAAACCATCTGGACTTGATGAAAATGCTAGGGCCGTTATTCAGCTCCGCCAAGATGATGCCGCTAAAGAACTTTATGGTTTAGTCGGATTTCAAACAAATTTAACTTATCAAGAACAGAAAAGAGTATTTTCTTTAATCCCCGGACTTGAAAAAGCTAAGTTTGCTCGTTTTGGTCTCATGCATAAGAATTTATATTTAAATGCGCCACTAGTATTAAATAGAGATTTAACTTTAAAAAAGAACAGAAACATTTATATTGCTGGTCAGTTTTCTGGAGTAGAAGGATACGTTGAAAGTGCTGCTAGTGGACTTTTATCTGCTATCTATTTAGATCAAAGATTAAAAGGAAATGAGAACTATTTAATACCATTAGAAACAATGATAGGAAGTTTAGTTAATTATATAGTCATGAGTTCACCTAAAAACTTTGCACCGATGAATGCAACTTATGGAATACTATATAACCATCAAGGATTAGATAAATTAGCGTGCTATAATAGAAGTATAGATGGTATTAAAAAGTGGAAGAAGAAGCTGATATAACTAAAATAGTTAAAGAAGACGATTTAAAAGAAGTAGTAGATTTCATCGAATACATTTTAGATGAAAGAAGGTATTCTTTTTTAACTGCTAAAAATTATTATGAAGATATCATAGATTTTTTAGATTATTTAAAAGCTAATAAACTTCAATATATCGATGCATCAGTTTCTATAATTCGTACCTATATGTTAGATTTAACAGTCAAGGGTCAAAAAAAGGTTACGATTAGAAGAAAGATGAGCGGCCTATCGCAGTTTTATACATTTTTAGTAATTAAAAACAAAGTCTTACAAAATCCATTTGAACTAGTTTCCAAACCCAAAGTTGATCGCCGCTTACCAGATTTTTTATCTAAAGATGAGATAAGCCAATTATTCGAAGCAAATAAAAATAGAAAAGATGAACTAATGTCTCGCGACCAAGCGATATTGGAACTCCTTTTTTCTTCTGGGCTTCGTGTTTCAGAATTAGTCAACTTAACTTTACAAAATATTAATGTTAAGCAAAGAGTTGTAAGAATATTTGGTAAAGGAAAGAAGGAAAGACTTGTACCATTTACTAAAGAGTGTCAAGAATGTATCGAAGATTATCAAACTAATGTAAGATCAATATTAGTGATAAGAAGTAAGAAAAATGAAATCACTAATCGCTTATTTTTAAATAGTCAGGGAAATCCCTTAACGGCACGAGGTGTCGAATATATTTTATCCTCAATAGAAAAAAAGACTGGTGTATTTTTAAAACTTCATCCACACAAATTGCGTCACACATTTGCTACAACACTTTTAAATAACGGTGCAGACTTAAGAACTATTCAAGAACTTATGGGACATTCTTCAGTTGGAACAACGCAAATATATACACATGTAACTTATAGCAATATGAAAAAAACATACGATGATATTTTTCCACGTGCTAAAAGGCAAGATAAAAAAGAAGAAGAGTAAACTGCCACTTTTGCCACCTCCCTCGTGCGTCCATTTTTCCGTGTTTTGAACGTCATAATTCCATGCATATGACACTGTTTGGATGGTACCAAAAAATACTTTTGGATTGTATTTTGGAGTGCAATTTTGATAATTGAAATGGTATTGATCAAACGCTAAATTAAAGGAGTTCAGCGATGAAACAACTTCTAATTTACTGTTGGGATTGCTTCCTAATAACAACTGACCCAACATGTATTTTTGTGAATCTAAACTCCATACTGAAAACGAGTGTGTTCCCCTACTTACAAAGCTCTGCCGTACAGTTACCGATTGCATGTATTCACTTGATGCATGGTTATTAAGGGAGGTGGCGGAAGGTTAAATCTCATATAAGATTCTATATAAAAAATTAAAAACACTATTGCCAAAACAATATCGTGAGTGCTAAAATGTCATAGATTAGCGCTAAATATGCTTTTTATGTTGCTAATTAAAGTCGTGGGAGAAGTAAAATTCGAGAACCACGCACGGACTAAATAAGGAGGAAGTCGCGTGAAAAAAATTACCAGAACCATGAAAATCATGGCAATGGGTGGGGCCGCTAGCCCTGCCAAACTGGGTCAAAAATTAGGCCCATACGGCATTGGTGCAAAGTTTTGTACTGAGTTCAATGCCAAGACCGCAGATCGTAAGGATGAACTTGTTCCTTGCGTATTAACGATTTACGAAGACAAAACTTTCGACATCGTTTTAAAAACTGCACCAGTAACCTACTTGCTTAAGAAAGCAGCTAAGGTTGAAAAGGGTAATCCCGATAGAAAGGCAGCACCTATTCATGTTTCAAAAGAAGAGGTCAAAAAGATTGCTGAGTATAAGATGCCCGAACTCAATGTATCTTCACTTGAAGCCGCAATTAGATGCGTCGAAGGTACAGCAAAATCTATGGGAATCGTAATTGATTAAGGAGAATTGAAATGAAAAACAAAAAGTATCATGAATCATTGTCCTTGATTGAAAAAGGAAAGAGCTATTCTTATGCTGAAGCTGTTGCTTTAGTTAAGAAAACAGCAAAAACAAATTTTGATGGCAGCGTCCAAGTTTCATTTAATCTTGGTATCGATGCTCGTCAAGCCGATCAACAACTCCGTGGAACAATAGTTTTACCTCACGGAAATGGTAAGACAAAGAAAATTCTTGCTATCACTTCAACAAAAGAAGAAGAAGCAAAAGCTGCCGGAGCTGATTATGTTGGTGGAAAAGAACTTTTACAAAAGATCACTTCAGAAAACTGGTTCGACTTTGATGTTATAGTCGCTACACCTGAAATGATGGGTGAACTTGGTAGAATGGGTAAAATTCTTGGACCTAAGGGTTTAATGCCTAACCCAAAGACTGGAACAGTATCAGTTAATATTGGTAGTGCTGTTCAAGAAATTAAGAATGGTAAAATCGAATACCGTACTGATAAAGAGGGAAATATGCATGTCATGTTTGGTAAGGCAAGTTTCTCTGATGAAGATTTAGTTGATAATCTTCGTACAGTAATTGATACCGTTGTCCGTGTAAAACCTGTCGCATGTAAAGGTACTTACATTAAAAATGTTGTGATTCATTCAACAATGGGTCCAGCAGTAAAAGTTGCAATCTAGTATTGCAAAATAATGGGTAAATCAATATACCGAAGAAAGCAACCGCGAGAGCTTAATTTGTTGCCTAGGTGTTGTTAAATAAAAGTATATTGTTGCCAATAAATGCTTGTTAGGAGGTTAAAATGAATGAACAAGTTCTAGCCACCAAGAAAGCTATTGTCGAAGAACTCAATGGACGTTTGCTCGGTGCAAACTGTGCAGTCGTCGTTGGGTATCAAGGATTGACTGTTAAGGAGTTAAACGAACTCCGCGACGGCTTAAAGAAAGCTGGCGCACAAGTCGAAGTTCAAAAGAACACTTTGATGAGAAGAGCAGTTGATGCTGAAGGCTATAGCTCCCTTGATAAGTTGCTAACAGGTCAAAACGCATTGGTCACTTGCAGTGATGCAATCGCTGCGCTACCTGTACTCTTCAAATTTGCGAAGAATAACAAAGCGCTTGTTGTTAAAGGTGGGGTTGTTGAAAAGACATTCTGCGAAACTGAACGTCTTAGCGATCTTGCTAAACTTGGATCTCGTGAGGGTGCATTATCGATGCTTTTATCGGTTTTACAAGCTCCAGTCCGCAATCTTGCTGTCGATTTGAAATCGATTAGCGAAGCCAGAAATTAATTAATAAGGAGGATATTTTTATGGCAAAGCTTACTAAAGAAGAATTTATTGCTGCTATCAAAGAGATGACAGTTGTTGAACTTACAGATTTAGTTCACGCAATCGAAGAAGAATTCGGCGTCACCGCCGCTGTGGCAGTAGCCGCTGGTGCTCCAGCTGAAGAGACCAAAGAAGAAGGACCAAGCGAAGTTACATTAACTCTTACTTCCTTCGGTGCTTCCAAAGTTGCAGTCATTAAGGCTGTTCAAGCCATCTTAGGAATCGGCTTAATGGATGCTAAGAAAATTGTCGATGCTGTTCCTAGCGTTGTCAAAGAAAAGATTAGCCCAACCGAAGCTGAAACATATAAGAAGCAACTCGTTGATGCTGGTGCAGAAGTCGAAATTAAATAAAATTTCCGCAAGTTTATGTAGTTAAAACCCACCGCGTTTTTTACCGGCGGGTTTTAACGCTTTTATAACATAATACCTAATAAGTCGTAAATGTACGTCAATGCATCGTTTCATTTAAAAACGATAGAAAATTATAAGAGGTAAATAAATGAAAGAAAAAGAACGGAAATATTTAAACAACGATAGAGTTGATTATTCCAAAATAAGTGGTTCTTTAGAGCTTCCTTATTTGTGTGAAATTCAAACTAAATCGTTTGAGTGGTTTAAAAGCGAAGGAGTTAATGAAGTTTTCCGCGAATATTTTCCAATGGAAAATTATGGCGGAACTATCAAGTTAAATTTTGAAGGCGCTCATTTTGGACAACCAAAGCATGAAGCATATGAATGCAAGAGCTCAAATCTCTCGTATTCCGCTCCACTTTGGGCAAAGTTAAATCTTCACTTCCAAGATGGATCCATTGCTGAAACTTCCAATGAAATTTTTATGGGTGATTTCCCCATGATGACTGATGCTGGAACATTCATCATCAATGGTTCAGAGCGTGTTATTGTTTCACAAATTGTACGTTCACCAGGTGCTTATATTTCATCTATGATGGATAAATCTGGTAAACGCATTTATGGTGCGGATATTATTCCAGCTCGTGGTACATGGTTGGAATTTGAATCTGATGTTAAAGATCAGTTATCCGTCCGTATAGATAAGCAAAGAAAGGTTCCATCTGTTGTCTTACTAAGAGCTATTGGTTTGGCATTTGATGCAGATATTTATAACCTTTTCGGTAGCCCAGAGATCTTAGTTGATGCTTTAGAAAAATCTCCAGTTCCGAACACTTCGGATAAGAGCAATTTAAAAGCGCACATTCTTAATGTCGCTACCCAAGAAGTTTATGATCGTTTACGTCCAGGTGAACCATATAACTTTAATAATGCTTCATCTTTCCTTCATCAGCGTTTCTTCGATCATCGTCGTTATGATCTAGGACCTGCTGGACGTTTTAAGTTAAGTAAGAAATTAGGCATATATAATCGTTTAGTAAATTGCACATTGGCCGAAGATTTAGTTTCCTCCGATGGTGAAATTAAGTTTGAAAAGGGAAGCAAACTTTCAAGAGAAGATGTCAATTCTTTAATGGAAGAGAAATTCTTTGAAAAAGGTGCTCATACCGTCGCTTTCCCAATCAGCACAGTTTTAGACAATCACAATTTAGTAAACTTAGTTAAAGTATATGCCGGTGAACATCTCGACCGTGTTGTTAATGTCGTTGGTACTGACATTAACCTCGATGTTGATTTTGTTACCGCGAGTGATATCGTCGCTTGCTTCTCTTACTTCCTTAATATTATGGAAGGTATTGGAGACACCGATGATATCGATCACCTCGGAAATAGACGTGTTAAGTGCGTTGGTGAATTGATTCAAGGTCAATTCCGTCAAGGATTAGCGAGAATGGAAAAGACTATCCGTGATAGAATGTCAGTCACTGATATCGGTAATTTCTCCATTCAATCTTTAATTAATATTAAGCCTTTGACTTCAGTTGTTAAAGAATTCTTTAATTCTTCACAATTATCACAATTCATGGACCAAGTTAATCCTTTAGCAGAATTAACTAATAAGAGAAGAATTTCCGCTTTAGGTCCTGGTGGTTTGAGCCGTGATCGTGCTTCATTTGAAGTTCGTGACGTTCACTACTCTCACTACGGAAGAATTTGTCCTATTGAAACACCTGAAGGTCAAAACATCGGACTTATCAATAACCTTGCTTCATATGCTAAAGTTAATAAATATGGATTTATTGAAACTCCATATCGTAAGGTTGTAAATTGCCTTGTCACAGATGAAACAGAGTATTTATCTGCTGATCAAGAGAGAAATCACGTTATAGCTCAAGCTAACGTCAACCTCAGCCCAGATAATCATATTTCGGATGAAAAGGTCGTTGCTCGTTATAACGGCGAGAACATCCTTGCTAATAAGGAAGATGTCGATTATATCGACGTTTCACCAAAACAAATCGTTTCAATCGCTTCGGCTTGTATTCCATTCTTGGAAAACGATGATACCACCCGTGCTTTGATGGGTGCTAACATGCAGCGTCAAGCCTTACCGCTTTTAAGACCCCACGCTCCATTTGTTGGAACAGGTCTTGAAGGCAAGATTGCTCACGACTCTGGTTCAGCCTTAGTTTGTGATCAAGATGGTGTTGTAACATATCTTGATTCTAAGCGAATTGAAGTTTTACACAAGGATAAAACCGTATCCACATATAATTTAAAGAAATTTGCACGTGCTAACCAAGGCACATGTATTAATCAAAAAGCTATCGTAAAATTAAATCAAGAAGTCAAAGCTGGTCAAATCTTAGCTGATGGTCCAGCAATGGAAAATGGTGATTTAGCTTTAGGTCAAAATGTCACCATCGCTTTCATGACTTGGAATGGTTACAATTACGAAGATGCTGTCATTATGAGCGAAAGACTCGTTAAAGACGATGTCTATACTACGCTCCACATCGAAGAATATTCGATCGATCGCCGTACGACAAGACTTGGAGATGAAACATTCACTCCTGAAGTACCAAATGCTTCCGAAGAATTAAAGAGATTCCTCGATAAAAGAGGTATCATCACTATCGGTGCTGAGGTTAAAGAAGGCGATATATTAGTTGGTAAAACAACTCCAAAAGCCATATCTGAACCTTCACCTGAAGAGAAGTTATTACAAGCAATCTTCAGTGAAAAGACCAAAGAGGGTAGAGATTCTTCTCTCCGTGTACCTCACGGTGGTTCGGGTATCGTTTTAGACGTCAAAGTTTATTCTCGTGCTAACGGGGACGAACTTCCACCGAACGTCATTGAAACTGTTAAGGTTTATGTCGTTCAAAAGAGAAAGATCTCTGAAGGTGATAAGATGTCTGGACGTCACGGTAATAAGGGTGTTATTTCAAAGATTTTACCTGTTGAAGATATGCCTTTCTTACCCGATGGTACACCTGTTGATATCATGTTGAACCCACTCGGCGTTCCTTCCCGTATGAACATCGGACAAATTCTTGAAGTTCACCTTGGAATGGCTTGTAAAAAGCTCGGTGGATTAAAGATAGCTACACCAGTTTTCGATGGTATTTCTAACGATGAAATATTCGAACTCATGGAAAAAGCGAAGATGGATCCTGACGGCAAAACCATCCTTTACGATGGAAGAACTGGTGAAAGATTCGATTCGCGTATCAATGTTGGTGTCATGTACATGATTAAACTTGTTCACATGGTCGATGATAAACTTCACGCTCGTTCGATTGGACCATATTCTTTAGTCACTCAACAACCACTCGGTGGTAAAGCTCAAAACGGTGGACAAAGATTTGGTGAAATGGAAGTTTGGGCACTTGAAGCTTATGGAGCTGCTCACACCTTACAAGAAGTTTTAACAATTAAATCCGATGATATGGTTGGAAGAAACAAAAACTATGTTTCTATCATTAAAGGAACTGAAATTCCTAAACCTAATATGCCAGAATCATTCCGTGTTTTAGTTAAAGAACTTCAAGCTTTAGCAATCGATGTCACACTTTATGACCACGATAACAATGAGATCAACATCAATACGATTTCTGCTGAAAATGAAAAAGAATCAAAGAACATCCACAACGATTTGAATAAATACAACGGTGAATCAGCTGATTATCTCCGCGATAGCGAATCAAGCGATGTTTCTTATGAAGACTTCAAAAACAGCATGAATTACGAAGATGAATCGGATGATGAATAAGGAGGCGAAATATGTTTGAACTAAATAAATTAAGTAAAATCAAAGTAGGTTTGGCCTCGCCAGAAAAGATTCGTTCTTGGTCACATGGTGAAGTTAAAAAGCCAGAAACAATCAACTATCGTTCACAGAAACCAGAATTAGATGGTTTGTTCTGCGAAAGAATTTTTGGTCCGACCAAGGATTATGAATGTCACTGTGGAAGATATAAGAAAGCACGCTTCCAAGGCATTGTTTGTGAAAAGTGTGGAGTTGAAATTACTTCCAAAGCCGTTCGTCGTGAAAGAATGGGTCACATCGAACTCGCTTCACCTTGTTCACACATTTGGTATTTAAAAGGTATTCCATCACGTATGGGATTACTTCTTGATATCACTCCCAAACAACTAGAAGAAGTTATTTACTTCGTTTCACATATCGTTTTAAATCCTGGAACTTCAAAAACTTTGAAGTACCGTCAAGTTTTAAACGAATCTAATGCACGTACAACATTCTCGATGGTCATTCAAGACTTAATCGATGCTAATGTTATCGAAGCTGGAACGAAAGAATATAACGATGCATTAACGATTCAAGAACATCTTGGATTATCTTCATATCCATTAGATTTCTTGAGCGTTGGTAATTTCATCAGCAAATATACTGGTGCCGAATTTGGTTTTGGTGCAGAAGCTATTCAACGCTTGCTCGAAGAAGTTAATCTTGATGAAGAGTTTGAAGCTATTCAAGCAGAAATCAAGATGACTCAAGGTGCTAAGAACCAAAAGAGATTAAAACTCATCAAAAGACTTGAAGTTGTTGAAGCCTTTAGAAACTCCAACAACAAACCTCAATGGATGATTTTAAATGCTTTGCCAGTTATTCCACCAGAGTTAAGACCGCTTCTTCAACTTGATGGTGGTAGATTTGCCGCTTCCGATTTAAACGAACTCTACCGTAGAGTTGTTAACCGTAACAACCGTTTGAAGAAATTTATTTCTATCGGTTCTCCATCAGTCATTATTATTAATGAAAAGAGAATGCTTCAAGAAGCAGTCGATGCTTTAATTGATAACGGAAGAAGAAGCAAACCTGTTCTTTCTTCCGGTCAAAGACCTTTGAAGTCACTCTCATCTTCATTAAAAGGTAAATCTGGTAGATTTAGACAGAACCTTCTCGGAAAACGTGTTGACTTCTCCGGACGTTCAGTCATCGCTGTTGGACCAACACTAAAGATGAATGAGTGTGGTATTCCACGCGAAATGGCTATTCAACTATTTAGACCATATATCGCATCAGAATTAATTAGCAATTATGGTGTTAATTCCGCGCGTGCTGCAGACCAATTAATCAATGCTTATGATGAAAAGGTCTTTGATATCATTGAAGATATCATTAAGCAACATCCAGTTTTGCTCAACCGTGCACCTACGCTTCACCGTTTAGGTATTCAAGCGTTTAAGCCAATTCTTGTTGAAGGAAGAGCAATAAGATTACATCCATTAGTTTGTACTGGATTTAACGCGGACTTTGATGGTGACCAAATGGCTGTTCACGTTCCTTTGTCTGATCAAGCCAAGAAGGAAGCCTATAATTTAATGATCGCTAACCACAATATTTTAGGTCCAAAAGATGGTAAACCTATCTGTATTCCTTCTCAGGATATGGTTTTAGGTAACTACTACTTAACTTTGGAAACCGATATTGAAGGATTTAAAAAGCAAGCCGATTATTACCGTGAACATCAAAACCTTGATGCCGCGGAAGATTATGATTTATTCGCTCAATGTGAAGGAAAAGTATTCGCTAACTTTGATGAAGTTATGCGTGCTTACGAAACCAAGCAAGTTCACTTACAAAACAGAATCGCTATCCGCGCTTCTTCACTTAAGAAGACTTGCTTTACTGAAGAGCAAAATCGTTCGTATTTAATTACTACAGTTGGTAAATTGATATTTAACTCCATTTATCCAGCTGATTTCCCGTATATTAATGATCCGGATAAGAAGAACTTACTTAAAACATTGGATGAATTCTTCGTTCCAATGGGATCAGATATTAAAGCTTGTATCGCGTCTATGCCTTTGCGTAAACCGATAACTAAAAAGCACATTGCTAACATCATCGATGAATTATTCCATCGTTATGGTGCTGATCGTTCTTCGGAAATCCTTGACCAAATTAAACATTTAGGATTCTCTTATTCAACAATTTCCGGTATCACCGTCGCTATTTCTGATATCGTTCCTCTTGAAGGAAAGAAAGAATTAGTTGAAGCTGGTGATGAAAAAGTTGAACAAGTTCAAGAACTATTCGATGAAGGTTTATTAACCGATTCTGAACGTCATCAACAAGTAGTTAAGATTTGGACCGATGTTTTACAAGATGTCCGTGATCTATTAACCAAGAAGATGGTTGAAGATGCACGAAATCCAATATTCATGATGTCCGATTCCGGTGCTCGTGGTTCCGCTTCTAACTTCTTACAATTAGTTGGTATGCGTGGATTAATGAGTAACCCTGCTGGTGATGCTATCGAAATTCCGATTAAGTCATGCTTCCGTGATGGACTTTCCGTTTCAGAATTCTTTATTGCTACTCACGGCGCTCGTAAGGGTGGTGCTGATACAGCTTTAAAGACAGCTGACTCTGGTTATTTAACAAGAAGACTAGTCGACGTCTCTCACGATGTCATCGTTAGAGAAGAAGACTGTGGAACTGACCATGGATTTGTTGTTTCGGCTATCATCGATAGAAAAGACAATACAGTCGTCGTTCCTTTATATGATCGTTTGATTGGTAGATTTACATGTCACGAAGTTGTTGATCCAAATACCAACGAAATAATCGTTCCTGAAAATACCATGATCGATGAAACTTTGGCTAAAAAGATTATCGATGCTGGTATTGAAAGTGTCGAAATTAGATCACTATTCTCCTGTGAAACTAAAGATGGCGTGTGCGTGCACTGCTACGGCCGCAACTTAGCGACAGGCGATATTGTTAAAGTTGGTGATGCAGTTGGTATTATGGCTGCTCAATCAATTGGTGAACCTGGTACACAGTTAACCATGAAAACATTCCACACTGGTGGTGTTGCTGGTAGCGATATTACTCAAGGTTTACCTCGTGTTCAAGAACTTCTTGAAGCCAGAAATCCTAAAGGTGAGGCTTTAATTAGTGAAATTGAAGGTGAAATCACCGAGATTGGTGGAACAAGTGAAAGATATACCATCACTGTTACTAATGATCTTGAACAAAAGCAATATATTACTAATTACGGAGCTAGATTAACTGTTAAACTTCATGATCATGTTATCAATGGTCAACAATTAACTGAAGGTGCTATTAATCCTAAGCAACTTCTTGAAGTATCAGATATTGTTGCAGTTGAAAATTACTTGCTCGCTGAAGTTCAAAAGGTTTATCGTTCCCAAGGTATTACTATTTCCGATAAACACATCGAAGTTATCGTTCGTCAGATGATGCGCAAGATGCTCGTTATCGAAGGTGGAGATACAAGCATGCTTCCGGGACAAAAAGTCGATGTTGTTGATTTCACTAAGGGAAATGAAGGAGTATTAAAGGATGGATTACATCCTGCTATGGCTCGTCCACTTCTTCTCGGTATTACTAAAGCTGCTCTTGATACAAATTCATTCTTATCTTCAGCTTCCTTCCAGGAAACAACAAAGGTTTTAACCGATGCTGCTATCAAAGGTAAAGTTGATTATCTCCACGGCTTAAAAGAGAACGTGATGATAGGAAAACTTATTCCTGCTGGTACAGGACTTGAACCGGATATCGATGATGATAAACAGTTTGAAGATGAGGAAGAGCATTTAGAAGATTAAGCAAATAAAAAAGTTGGCTCATTGCGGGCCAACTTTTTATTTGCAAATTATTAATCTTTTTTACTAGCAGCGAGAATCATTAAAACTCTTAAGAAGATATAAATGAAATCAGTATAGAGAGTATAAGCACAAATGATTGCTGTACCAGTATCAAAGTTAGGATAACTTTGAGCTATTCTTTTTATGTTAGCGAAATCAACAGCGGTGATAAGTAATACTGCAGCAAAAATAGCGAAAGATGCGATCCAATAAATTGTCTCATTAAATAAGAACACATTAACTAAAGATATAATTAAACTACCAAAGACTAACGCACCTATTAACATGTATACGCTTTTGACTCTATTGCCAAGTAGTGATCCTAATATACCAACAACTAACATAATACCACCGGTAATTAAGAAAGCATAAGCGCTTAGTTCAGCTCCAGCAAAAGATAGAGCGCTCGACATCAGAATTCCAAACGCTATAGAATAAAGAGAGTAGCAAGTAACTACTAACGCTGATCTTTGCCTGAATGCATTAAAGTGAATAAGTATCATTAAAACTAAAGTAGCAATAGCTGAAATTATAACCATAATGGAATAAGCGGTATTAATTTTAGTACCATTGCCATTAAAAATAGCACCTAGTAAATAAGGTAAAGTAAATCCGACAACTCCTGTGATTAATATTCCTATTCCAAACCATAAGAATATTTTACCGTAGTTAAGTGCTGTAGATGGTATAGCAGTTTTATTATTTAGCTTTACTTGTTCTTCTTCAGTATAAATTTCCATCAGTTTATCCTCCGTACAAAAGATATTATATATACCTATTTATATTTTAGCAAATAACTTTAAAGGTATTACACTTACATATTTATTTATTTGTAAATGTAAATGGGATTAAAATATCATAAATAAACTTCAACTGCCACTTTTTTCGGGGTC
>DNJQ01000112.1 GCA_003497225.1 Bacillota bacterium
GGGAGATTAAATTTATTTTTTATGTTCATTTTGAACACTTTAGTATTGCAATTTGAAACAAGCGTTTGTATAATATTGACATATTCACGGAGGATAATATTGTGAAAAAATTATATTTGTTACCATTAGTGGCTATGCTCGGGTCATTAACTAGTTGCGGTTCTAGCAAAAGAGTTCTTATTTATACAACTGCAGAGGAAGAAAAAATTAGTTTCATGCAAGAGAAGTTAGATGAGAAATTTCCTGATTACGATGTAGTCATTCAATATATAGGAAATGGAAAACTCGTCTCTAAGCTTTTAGCCGAAGGAAAGAAAACTTCCTGTGATATTATTTACGAATTGGAAGTTCTTAATTCTGAAAGAGTTATTGCCGAACATGATGATTTGTTCTACGATTTGAAAGATGATTATGATTTAAGTATCTATGATGATAGTGTACTTGAATATACTTCTCGTCACACAAGATTTGCTATTAATCAAAAAAGCTATGGTGCAATTTTAGTTAATAACAAAGTATTAAAGGAAAAAGGTGTTGAAGCTCCAACAAAGTATACTGACTTATTAGATGCTAAATATAAAGGATTGATTGAGATGCCTGATCCAAATAGTTCAGGTACAGGATATTCAATCTATAATGGATTAGTTTCTTATTATGGAGAAACAGAAGGAATAAAGTATTTCGCAGATCTTAAAGGAAATGTAAAAGAATTTACTACTTCTGGATCTACTCCATTAAAAGATGTTGAAGCTGGTAATGTCGGAATTGGATTCGGTATGCTTTGGCAATGTGTTGAATTTACAAACAAAGAAGGAAATGACGATCTTTCGGTAGTTGTTCTTGATAACAAAGCACCTTATACTTATTATACTATGGCCATGATTAATCATGATGAAATTAGACCAGAAGTTAAAGAAGTCTTTAATTACTTCTATACTGAACTAAATCAAATGCAAGTAGCAAAATTTGTTCCTAATAAAATCTATAAGGATCAAGCAGCACCAACAATTCCTAACTATCCGCAAAATGTTGAATCAGTTGAGATGAAACATGTCTTTGATTATGAATATAAATTACATTTATTAGATAAATGGGTTGCTTAATGGAAAAAGAAGTCTTACTGCACATCGATAATATAAGTAAAAAATATAAAAATAATATCGTCTTAGAGGATATAAGTTTTGATGTATATAAAGGTGAGTTCTTATCAATTCTCGGTCCATCTGGTTGCGGAAAAACAACACTACTTAGAATACTAATCGGAATTGATACGGTTTCGGGTGGAAAAATCTTTAAGTTGGGGCAAGATATAACTGAACTTGCACCATCAAAGCGCAATATCGGTATCGTGTTTCAAAACTATTCTTTATTTCCAAATTTGAATGTTTATAACAATATTGCTTATGCTTTAAAAGCTCGCAAGATGAATAAAGACGAAATAAAGAAAAAGGTTGATGAAATAATTGATCTTGTTGGATTAAGTGAACACATATATAAATTTCCACGTCATTTGAGCGGTGGCCAAAAACAACGCGTCGCCATCGCTCGAACCTTGGTTTTAAACCCAGATATAATCCTTTTTGATGAACCGATGTCAGCATTAGACGCAGATATTAAAGTTGTTTTACGCAAACAATTAAAAGAAATTCAAAGCAAGATGGGAATAACGATGATTTATGTTACTCATGATCAAGAAGAGGCTTTTGCTTTATCTGATAGGGTAATGGTAATTAATGATAGTCGCATTGCTCAACTTGATACACCACATAACATATATAAAAATCCAAGTTCGGATTTTGTTAAAAGATTTATTATCGACCACCTCGATTATAAAATTAAATCAATTGAGGAATCGATAAAATGAATAAAGTCGGCAGATTTGCAAAGAAAGTATATCAAAAGCATGAAGTTCTTAGAGTTATCTCAATAGCTGGTATATTTTTATTTGCATTGATGCCTTTAATTATCTTAGCTTTTAATATCAAAGGAAATGATTTGGCATTCGTTTTTAATGATGATAAGTTTTATGACTCTTTAAAAAACACTTTGATTTATACTTTAGTTTCAGCCTTAATAACAACTATTCTAGCAGTTATTACTGCCTATCTTCTTCATTCTTCATCAATAAAACATAAAAATATCATCGTTGTTATATTAACATTAGGCATGCTAGTTCCAACTCTTTCAATAGGTTTAGGATTTAGATTGCTTTTAAATAACAATGGTTTCTTTAATAAGATATTTAAAACAAGCATCGATGGAATAGGGATGCCAGGATTAATATTAGGATCAATAGTTTCTTCCTTTCCAGCTGCATTTTTAATTATTTATGACGCTTTAAAATATGAAGATAAAGGACCATATGATGCTGCATCAATTATGGGAATAAAAAGAATTAGCACATTCTTTAAATTGACTTTGCCTTATTTAAAAGTTGCTATAATTTCTTCCTTTTTTGCCTCATTTACATTGATATTCTCAGATTATGGAATACCGATGGAATTATCGGGAAAAGTTAATACTTTGCCCTTATATTTATATGATCAGATTCTTTCGTTATTTAAATATGGTCGAGGATCAATAGCAGGACTTGTAATTTTAATTCCTGCCCTATTATCATTTGTATTTGATATTATTTTTAAAGATAATAGCAGTGAAGAAAAGCAGAAGAGACTTATTCGCTCCTCAAAATTATTTAACGCCTTGTCTTTAACTGTTATTTTACTTATAGCGTTTTTCATGTTCATCCCACAACTAACATTTATAATATTATCTTTCGTTAAATCTTTCCCAAATAATATGTCTTTTACTTTTAATAATATCATCGCATTATTTACTAATCGTAACGGATTAGGCGTTATGCGTTATTTAGGAAATTCGCTTTTAATGTCTTTAGGTGTTGGATTAATTGGAACTATAGTCAGTTATCTATTAGGTTATTTAGCAGTAAGAAAAAAAGGTTCTTTAGGAAAAGCAGTAGATTTATTATCTTTATCTACCATCGCTATTCCAGGAATTGTTTTAGGTATCGGTTATATTTATCTATTTAAAGGTGTGAGTTTCTTTTATGATTCGATATTAATTTTAATCGTAGTAAATGTTTTTCACTTCCTCGGTTCACCATATTTAATGGCCAAAAACTGTTTGACTAAAATAAGTAAAGAATATGAAGTTGTCGGTGAGACTTTAGGAATTTCAAAGTTTAAAATTATATTTAAAGTTTTAATTCCTAGTTCCGCTTCAACTCTTATTGAGATGTTTTCTTATTTCTTCCTTAATAGTATGATTACTATTTCGGCTGTGGCATTTTTATGTAATGCTGATAATCAGCCTTTATCAATTTTAATCTCTACTTATGAAGCATCACAGAATTATGAGATGCAAAGTGCAATTTCTCTTTTACTATTAGTAGTCAATATATCATTTAAAACGATTTTTACAAAATTATTTGATATAATACATTTTATAAAGAAGAAGGGCGGTAAAGAAGGTATGGCACTAACACGTTATCAATTTGAACTCTTGACATTCCTTGAAAGGAATGGAAAAAAGAGATATTCCCAAAGATATTTATCTGATATGTTAACTTTCTCATTGGGAAATATAAATAAACTTTTAAAAGAACTAACTGAGTTAGACTATATTGAAATGGATGCATCACAAGAACTTTCTTTAACAGAGAAGGGATTAAAGGCACTTGAACCATATCGAGTTAGAAAAGCTATTATTCTTGCTGCGGGCTTTGGATCAAGACTTGCACCGGTAACATTAGATATTCCTAAGCCTTTAGTTAAAGTTAACGGAACAAGAATTATTGATTCTTTATTAGATGCATTAGTACAAAAAGGAATAACAAATATATTTATTGTTCGAGGATATAAACGCGAACAGTTTGATGATTTACTTAAAAAATATCCTTCGATCCAATTCGTAGATAATGAGAACTTTAATGTTATGAATAATATATCTTCCGCGATGAAGGTCATCGATTCTATTGATAGATGTTATATTTGTGAAGCGGATTTATTAATTAATAATCCTGACATCATAAGAAAATATGAATTTAGCAGTAACTATTTAGGTGCTCGAGTTAAAGAAACTGATGACTGGTGCTTTAAAAAAGTAAATGGCTATGTTGGAAAATACACTCAAGGTGGTGAAGACTGCTATCAAGCTTATGGAATATCTTATTGGAATGAAGAAGATTCAGCTAAGCTTCGTAACGACATAAGAAAGCATTATAATTCACGCGGTGGAAAAGAAACACTTTGGGAAAATGTTCCTTTAAAGTACTTTAAGAAGAATTACAAAATTGAAATTAGAACATGTTTTAAGTCCGACATCATAGAAATCGATAATTTCTCCGAACTTGTTTCACTGGATGAATCTTATGCTAACTATCCTAAGCACGAGGAGTTCAACTAATGATAGGAATCGTTGGTGGGGGAAATATTGGAACTGAATTAGCTGGCGAACTAGCTTATCGAGGTTTAGAAGTTTGTCTTTTTGCTAAGGATGTTTCTAACTTTAACGAAAAAATAAAAGTAAATGATATTGATAAAAATATAAGTTATATTGGAACTCCAAAATGTATCACAGATTCATTAACAAAATTATGCAATTTATGCGATACCATCATAGTAACTTATCCTTCAAATGCTTTTAAATACATTAAAGATGAGTTAGTAGAATCTTTAAAAAATAAGAAGGGCACAAAAGTTGTTTTTATGCCTGGACTTGGTGGAGTAGAATTCGTTTTTAGAGATTTAGTATTAAACGGAAGTACCATTATAGGTCTTCAAAGAGTTCCTGCGGTATATCGTTTAGTTGTACCTGGAAAAGAAGTAATGATTTCAGGAAGAAGAAAAGAAGGGCTATTTGCTGCTTCTATTCCAGCTATGAAAAAGGGTGAAACTAAAAAAATAATTGAAAATTTATTTCAATTAAAATGTGAAGAGATACCTAATTATTTGTCAGTCACTTTAACTCCATCTAATCCCTTGTTGCACACAAGTAGACTTTATAGTCTCTTTAATAAGTATGAACCTGACCACATCTTTTCAAAAAATCCATTATTTTACGGAGAATGGAACGAAGATTCTTCTAAACTTTTAATTGAGTGTGATAATGAATTAAAGAATATCAAAACTAAATTAAAGGATATTGATTTAACATTTGTTGAATCACTTCTTGATCACTATGAAAGTATTGATATTAAATCTTTAACGGAGAAAATTAGTTCTATTTGTTCTTTGCACAATCTTAATAGTCCAATGATTGAAGTTGGTGAAGGTCAATATAAAGTTGATTGGAGTTCGAGATATTTTAGAGCAGATTTTCCTAACGGAATTGTAATACTTAAAGCTATTGCAATGCTAGCACATTTAGAAACACCAGCAATGGATAAAATAATATTCTGGTATCAAAAACAAAATGAAAAACAATATTTATTAGATAAAGATACATTTGGAAAAGATATAGCTGAATGTAATGTTCCTCAAAACTATGGAATTACTACAGTAGAGGAATTAGAAAAATATTATAAATAAACTGCCACTTTTTT
>DNJQ01000094.1:0-5162 GCA_003497225.1 Bacillota bacterium
ACATCGAAAAAAGTGGCAGTTGGCCTTAGATTAATTAAATTTAAGACAAAAGAAAAGGGACATTGTTCACTTTACAAAGTCCCTTTTTCTTTTTAATTTGAACTTGTTCTTATTGGTGTTATTAACTGTATCGTTTTAGGATCTTCATTTTTAACTAAGAAAGCACGGCTTTCTCCAGCAAAGGCTATTGTTATAGTATTTGAATTTAAAGCCTTTATAGCGTCTGTAACGAAGTTATAGTTAAATCCTATCTCGAATGATCCGCCTTCGAACTTCGCGTCTTTTATTGTTTCTGTAGCATTACCAACGTTTTCTGATCTAGCGAATAATTCGCTTTGCGTCTCATTACATCTTAAGCGCACCATAGGTGATTTTTCTGAATTAATAACGATGGTAACACGTCCTAGTGCTGCTAAGAAGCTCTTACTATCAACAGTTAAGACATATGGAGTTATTTCTGGAATGATTCTATCAAGTGAAGGGAAATCTCCGTTATATAAGCTGCAGATTATTGTTAATCCATCTACTTCAAACTTAGCTAAGCTGCCGTTAGATGAAACCTTAACTGGTTTAGTTTCGCAATACTTATTAACTAATGATAAGGCCTTAACTGGGGCTGTGAAACTAAATGTTTGATCATTAACTATTTCAATCTTCTTTTGTGCAAGACGGAAGGAATCGGTAGCTACAAAGGTTATTAGATTCGGTGAGAAATCTACTTTAACTCCATAGAAACACTTTTTAGGTCCTTTTGTAGCAACGGCAAACGCGGTTGTATTAAATAAGTTAGAGAAATCTATTCCTGATAAGGAACAGCTATTTTTAACTTCAAAGTTTTTATCTAAAGTTGGATATTCATCTCCATTAATACAATTAATATTGAAATTAGAAATACCATCAGTAATATTTAATACACTATTTTCAACTTGATTGAGTGTTACTTCTTCGCCATCTAATTGTTTAATAATGTCTGAAAGGTATTTGGCCGGAACTTCTATACATCCATTTTCATATGAGACGATAGTTTCTTCTTCGCCTTTTAAATCAGCGCATAATGTTATAGCTCCATCACTTGACATTATTGTTTGTTCTTCATCATTTAAAGTGATCAAGAAATTTAAATAGTTTGGATCAGCTGTCTTTGATGGGATACCATCTTCTACTTTGGTGAGAATTTTTACGAATGGTGTGCGTTTAATCGTTAGTTTCATTTTTTCCTTCTTTCTATTATTGTTATTATTATTAAGCCTGTTATTTTTGTTAACTATGTTGAAAACTTTTTGCTAAATAATATTTTAACACTTTTTTACTGGTTTTTCTTATCTATTATACTTTTAAAACCTTTCTTATCGCTTCTATAGCCTTTTTAATTTGAGGATCAGTTTTCAACAAATCTTGAACTTTTTGAACAGTGGTAGTAACAGTTGAATGATCTCTATTAACAACTTTACCTATTTCAGTACAAGTCATGTTTAAGAATGTGCTACAAATATAGATAACTATTTGTCTTGCTAAACAGATTTGATACTTTCTAACAGAAGAAGTAATCTGACTTGGAGCTAAGGAATAATAATTAGCTGTCGCCGCAATTACTTTTTCTGGAGTAACAGCGTTTTTCTTACTTTTTTCTTCTTTTTCATCAAATGCTTCGTGAACGATATCCATCGTTATTGGGCCAACATTCTTCTTTAATATATTATAGAAGCATATTCTTGATAGCGCGCCCTCTAACTCTCTTACATTCTTTCCGAACTTACTAGCTAAGTAATAGAGCACATCATCACTAAATAAGCTCGGATCATATTTATTTGCGTTGATCTTTAAACGGAGAATCTCAACTAGAGTATCAAGTTCTAAAGGTTTAATTGATACAGTTAAGCCACTTGAAAAGCGCGTTACTAAACGATCTTCAAAACCCTCTAAATCACTAGGTGAGCGGTCAGAAGTTAATACTATTTGCTTATCAGCATTAACTAAAGCGTTAAAGACATAGAAGAACATCTCACAAGTTTTTTGTTTATCAGCAAAGAACTGAATATCATCGATTAATAAAAGATCCACATTGCGGAAGAAATCTTTAAGATTATTTTTTTGTTTATCTTTACTATTAGTAAATTTAACATATTCATCAACGAAATCTTCAGCGGTGATATAAAGAACTTTTTTTCGTGGATTATTGATTAAAAAAGCATTACCTATAGCATTTAATAAGTGAGTCTTACCTAAGCCAGATTTGGAATAGATAAAGAGGGGATTAAATAAGCGGTCTTTGTCTTCACACACATAGATCGCTGATTTATAAGCTTCTTCATTACTTTTTCCAACGATAAAGTTTTCAAAAGTGAGATTTTGCTTGAGTTTTGAATGAACGAAGAAGGGAGTTTCGTTTTTTTCAACTAATTCTTCTTTGCGGTTTTCAAAATCATCAGATGTATAGAATTTTAAAGAATAAGTAGTTTCAGTAACGCTTGAAAGAGCGGAGATAATAGTTTGAGAATATTTTGCTTCAACGATGGTTTTAGTAACTTCATCAGGTGTAATAATAACAGCGATATTCTTACTTAAAGACGCTAAAGTTAAATCAGCTAAATAATTATCAAACATCGTTGGATCATTGAGGGTATTTTCAATCGTCGAAAGAACTTTAATCCATATCGCTTTGATGGTATCCTTAGATTCTTGCATAATACACCTCCAAACATGTGATATTTTAGCAATGAAAATGGGAGTTTTCCACAACAAAAAAGAGAAAAAAGAAGCAACCTACGAGTTTTCAACAGTTGCTTCTTGCAAAAAAACTAGATAAATAAGCGTTTTAAAGACTTAGTAACATTTTCACATGTTGAAAACTTGTTGAAATCTTTTTCTTTTCAACTTTGTTAATTTCTTTGTTGATAAGTTTTTTGTCGAAAAATGTTTTCCACATTGAAAAAAGCCCTTGTTACAGGGCTTTTATTAAATTACTAACAAGTAAATATGTTGTTTTCAACATTGTTGTTAATAACTTACTTTACCGTATTTTTTGCTTTTGTATTTTGAGATTTTCTCTTTGAAGAGCGTTATTTTTATCATATTCTGCTCGTTCGTTTTGGTATTTTTTCTGTTCTTCTTCGGTTTCAAAATACTTTCTTGGACGTCCTTTAAAAGGAGAAGAAGCCTTGGTTGCTTTTCCGCGACGCTCTAAAAAGCCATTAATGCCTTCTTTGCGGTAGATGCGCGTCCATTTAAGTACAGTTTCTGGTGAGGCTATATTGTACTTATTACAAACGGCGAGTAAAGACGCATTAGTCTTTATATAATCTTGTACAGCCTTTAATTTTATTTCCTGACTGTAGTGACGGAATTTTTGCCCTTTTTTTGCCATTTTAAGTGCCTCCTATCGCAAGTATAACATACAAAAAATAAAAATGTGGTTTATGACTTTGACAAAAGGGCAAAAGTGACAAAGAGAAAATTAATCTATATGATAATCTGATATCTTTTTTAAGATGTCGCCGTAATAAAGGCGAAATTCTGGGACTTCGAGATGATCAAGAATATATTCGCTATCTTTTAGTGCTCTTTCAAAAATCGCGCCATCCGTCACAAAATTTGCTACTTGAAGTTCGCTTTCACCTGATTGATTGGTTCCAGTTAAACTTCCCGCTCCACGGTTTTTTAAATCGAAAGAGGCGATTAAAAAACCATCGTCGTGATCAGCGAGATATTTTAAAGCTTCATAGCCATCACTATCTTCATCATCATCGTGAACAAGTAGCGCTAAGGCTCTTTCACCATTTCTTCCTATTCGGCCACGAAGTTGGTGAAGAGAAGATAAACCAAAACAAGAAGCAGAATAAATGATCATTAAGCAAGCCGATTGAATATCGATACCAACTTCAATGATTGAAGTTGCGACAAGAATAAGTTTTTTTCCACTTTTAAAATCAGAATAAATTTCATTTCTTTCTTCTTCCTTCATGCGGCCATGAAGTAAAGCGACATTATCTTCACCATATTCACTAACCATTTTGGAATAAATAGTTTCAACAGCAATCTTTTTTCCTGAATTTCCTTCAACTATTTTGGGAGCGACGATAAAAACTTGTCTTTCAATTTCTAAAGCATGTTTTATCGCTTTGTGAATTGTAGGATCATTAGATTGAACAACGCGTGTTGTAACTTTTCTTTCAGAAACAACACCATTTCTTGAAGGAAATTCGTGAAGAGTAGAAACATCTAAGTCAGAATTCATAACTTTAGAAAGAGTTCTTGGAATAGGGGTTGCGCTCATCATCAGTAAATCAGTATTTATTCCTTTATTAATGATGGCGTTTCTTTGTTCAACACCAAAGTTTTGTTGTTCATCAATAATGGCGAGATTTAAATTAGCGTATTTAATGTTTTCGCTTAAAAGCGAGTGGGTTCCAATAATTATATTGATTTCACCCGATTGAATACCTTTAAGGATTTTCTTTTTTTCACTTATTTTTAGTTTCCCTGTGAAAAGAGCAATATTAATATTTGTATTAGCAAAAGTTTTTAAAGCGGAAGAAAAGTGTTGACTAGCTAAAATTTGCGTTGGGGCTAATAAAACTCCCTGTCCACCGCGCAGATAGTTCGCATATAAAGATAGGATAGCGACGATAGTTTTTCCTGTTCCAACATCACCTTGAAGAAGACGGTACATAATTTCGCTTTTATTCATATCATCAACTATTTCTTTTAAAGCGTAGCGCTGATCATATGTTAACTTAAAAGGTAAAGTTTGAATAAATTCTTTTATTTTAAGATTATCTATTTTATCATTAGTAAGTTTTTTTATCGTTTTTCTCGTTCTTTTTAAAACAGAAGTTGATAAACAGTAGCGCAAAGCTTCTTCATATTTAAAAACTCTTAAACCTTGGTTTAATTCTTCTTTAGATGAAGGAAAGTGAACATGTTCAAAAGCTTTGATTCTCGGCTCTAAGCGGTAGCAATTAACAAAAGTTTGAGGAACGACATCAAGAATATACATATATCTATGATGTAAAATTCTTGATACTAACTGACTAAAAGCAGTTTGAGTGACCTGCTTAGGTAACATATATATAGGTTTTAATCTAGTTACTAAATAAGGGGAATCTTCATTGATCACAGTTTTAACCACATATGTTTTGGTCTTAGGTTTATATTTAGTTATT
>DNJQ01000094.1:5391-10857 GCA_003497225.1 Bacillota bacterium
TTTATATTTAGTTATTAATAAATATTTTTTATTTTTAGAAAGCATCTTGCTATAAAAAGGTTGATTATAAATGATACACTGAAGCTCTTTATTAAAAGCGTGCATAATAAACCGAATGATAGAGAATGGTCCACGAACAGTTTTAATTGAACTAATAGGTCCAAAAAGAACAATGTCTTTTTGACTTTCTAATAAATCCTTTTCTTCACTGGGATTAAGATCGAGATATTTCTTCGGAAAGTGTTCGAGAATATCCGTATCATTTAGCGCATTAAGCTTATCAAAGATTTCAGCTTCATTCATATTAAAGATTATAGCAAAACTCATGTTTGTTCTTCACTAATAAAATTTTAAAAAGCCTTAGATAAGAATTATTTACACATTTATCCAAGTGTAAAAAAGAACAACAAAAAAATTAGCACTACAAAGTTGACTTTGCTAATCTCTTGCGTATACTATTCTTAGCGCTCAAGGTAAAAGAGTGCTAGAAAGGAGGAAATATGGATCATATAAAAAGCGATCAAGTGTTAAAACTTATCGTCGAAGACTTCATTGAAACAGCCGAACCTGTTGGATCTCAAACCCTCCTTGAAAAGCACGGACTTAATTGTTCAAGCGCAACTATTAGAAATATCATGGTGAATCTTGAAAAGGAAGGTTATATTGAAAAGCCTCACCACTCCGCTGGAAGAGTTCCTTCGGCTAAAGGTTATAAGTATTATTTAAAAAAGCTACGGGAAGGAAAAGATACCTATGAAGTTGATGCGGATTTTAAAAAAGAATTTGCATTAGTTCTTCAAAGAAAAACCAAAACAGTTGAAGATGTCATGGAAAAAAGTTGTATGATTCTTTCCGAAATGACTAATCTTGCAACCGTTGTTATGGGGCCTGAAGCGGAACAAGATAATCTTGCAGCGATTCAAGTTATTCCTCTTAGTCAACGTTCACTCACGGCTATTATCGTTACGAACAAAGGTTATGTCGAAAATAAAACCTTCGTCCTTGAAGGCGATGAAGAAGTGGATGAAATAAAAAAGGTAGTTAATGTATTAAATAAAAGATTAGTTGGAACTCCAATTGAAGAAATAAATGAGAAACTAGAAGCGTTAAAACCGCTAATCTCGGAGTATCTAGGAGATCGAACGAACATGATCTTAGAAGCATTTAGCGAAGCCTTTGTAAAATTTGCGCGAAGAAGACTTGAAACATTTGGAGCTAGTAAGTTAGTTGAACTTCCAGAATACGCCAACGATAAAGATGAGTTAAGGGAAGTTATTGAACTTCTATCAAACCCCGAACAGTTCAATGATGAAGTTGATGAAATTGATGATACTGACATTCTTCTCGGTGAAGATCGAAACACCGCGATAGTAACGAAAAATGTCACTCTCGATGGGGGGAAGACGACGAGAAGATTAGCTGTTGTAGGTCCTAGAAGAATGAATTATCGAAAGATTCTCGCTTCGCTAGATTATATCGAAAAGGCCTTAAAAGGATATTACAGTAGTTACGATAACTTGGAGGATGATGATGAGTAAGGAAAAAGTTAAAGACAAAGAAAATCTTGAAGAAAAGGAAAACAAAGTTCAAGAAGAAAAAGTTAGTAAGCACAAAAATAAAAGTGAAGAAAAGATCAATGAACTGACTGCAAAAGTTTCGGAACTTGAACAACAAGCGGCGATGTGGAAAAACAAATATTACGAAGCATATGCTGATTTAGATAACACGAGAAAAGTTATCGAAAAAGACCGCTTAGATATGATGAAGTATCGCGCAATGGGATTTATTGAAAAAATTCTTCCAACTCTCGATAATTTCGAAATGGCCTTTAAGTGCGAATCTGATGATCCAAAAATTAAAAATTATCAAGTTGGGTTCAAAATGATTTTGAAACAATTGATCTCAGCCTTAGAAGAAGAACAGGTAAAAATAATAGAACCTAAGGTCGGAGATGAGTTCGATCATCAAACGATGTCAGCGATGTCAACTGTTCCTGGTGAAGAAGATAATAAAGTTGCTAGCGTATATTTAAAAGGATATTTCCTTAAAGATCGCATGATTAGACCAGCGATGGTAGTAGTTAGTAAAAAAGAAGAGCAACCGCAAGAAGCGGAAGGAAATAAAGAAGAATAATAAGGAGGAAAAATAAAATGGGAAAAGAAGTTATTCTTGGTATCGATTTAGGTACAACAAATTCAGTAGTTTCTTATATGCAAGAGGATGGCGTAGTTAAAGTCATTCCAAATCCTGAAGGACATAACACCACACCTTCAGTCGTCGCCTTTAAAAATAACGGCGAAGAAATTGTTGGTGATGCAGCTAAAAGACAAATTGTCACTAATCCTGACACTATTGCCTCAATAAAAAGAAAGATGGGAACAGCAGAAAAGGTTCACGTTTCTTGCACAAATAAAGATTATACACCGCAAGAAATTTCAGCAAAAATCTTAGCTTATATGAAAGATTATGCTGAAAGAACAATCGGTCATCCGATTAAAAAAGCTGTTATTACTTGTCCTGCTTACTTTAACGATTCACAAAGACAAGCGACAAAAGATGCTGGAACAATCGCCGGACTTGAAGTTGCCCGTGTTATTAGTGAACCAACAGCTGCAGCCTTAGCTTACGGAATGCAAAACAAAAAAGAAGGAAAAATCCTTGTTTATGATTTAGGTGGTGGAACATTTGATGTTTCTATCCTTGATATCGCTGATGGAACATATGAAGTTATTTCAACTTCTGGTGATGCATCCTTAGGTGGAGATGACTGGGATATCGCTATTCAAAAGTGGTTACTTGAAAAAATTAAAGCCGAAGCTGGTGTTGATCTTACCGGAAATAAAGTAGCTTTACAAAGATTAAAGGATGAAGCAGAAAAAGCTAAGATCACCTTATCATCATCACTTGAAGCTATCATCACACTTCCATATTTAGCTGTTAATGAACAAGGACCAGTCAACTTTGAAACTAAGATCTCACGTTCAGAATTTGAACGTTTAACCGAAAACCTTTTAAAGAGAACAGAAGGTCCAGTTAGTAATGCCTTGCGCGATGCTAAACTTACACCTAATGATATCAGCGAAGTCTTATTAATCGGTGGTTCAACCAGAATGCCAGCCGTTGTTGAACTTGTCAAAAAACTTTTAGGAAAGACACCAAACTGCTCAGTTAACCCAGATGAAGCTGTTTCTATCGGAGCTGCTGTTCAAGGTGGTGTTCTTGGTGGAGATGTTAAAGATGTCTTGCTCCTTGATGTTACAGCTTTAACTTTAGGTATTGAAACAGAAGGCGGAGTTATGACACCACTTATCGCTAGAAATACCACTATTCCTACAACAAAGAGCCAAGTATTCTCAACCGCAACCGATAATCAGCCTGCAGTTGATATCGTTGTTTATCAAGGTGAAAGACCATTCACCCGCGATAACAAGATGTTAGGATCATTCCACCTCGATGGAATTCGTCCAGCCCGTCGTGGTGTTCCACAAATCGAAGTCACATTTAACATCGATGTTAATGGTATTGTTAATGTTAAAGCTAAAGACCTCGATACTCAAAAAGAGCAACAAATCACCATTTCTGGATCTAATGGATTATCACAAGAAGAGATCGATAGAATGGTTAAAGAAGCTGCTGAAAACAAGGAAGCCGATGATAAGAGAAAAGAAGAAGTTGAGGTTAAAAACCGTGCTGAACAACTCATTCACACCATCGATGGTTCATTAGAAGATGGCGGAGATAAAGTCGCTCCTAACGTTAAAGAAGATGCTTTAAAGATTAGAAATGAAGTTAAAGAACTTCTCGATAAGAACGATATCGAAGGTTTAAAGACCAAACTTCAAGAACTTGAAAGACAAGCCGCTTATGCGCAACAAGCTGCTGAACAAGCTAAAGGCGCAAATAATAGTGGAGCCCAAGGTGGAGAGCAAAATAGTGATAAGCCCAATGACGACAATGTTGTTGATGCTGATTTCACTGAAAAAAATTAAGATAAATAATATAAAATAGGAAGCCGAGGCGTGCCTCGGTTTCCTTGTGTTTATGAAAGGAGATACGGATGGCGGGAAAAGATTATTATGCTATTCTAGGAGTTTCAAAAGATGCTTCGCAAGATGAAATAAAAAAAGCATATCGTAGTTTAGCGAAAAAGTATCACCCAGATTTAAATAAAGAACCTGGAGCTGAGCAAAAATTTAAAGATGTCCAAGAAGCATATGATATTCTTTCTGACGAGAATAAAAGAAGAACATATGATCAATTCGGTTCAGCGGCTTTTGATAATACCGCTGGAGCAGGTGGAGGATTCCATGGTTTTGCCGACTCCTTCCAAGATATTGATTTAGACGATATATTCGGACAAATCTTTGGTGGTAGACAAAGATCACGTTCTTCTCAAGGCCCAAGAAGAGGAAATGATAGATTTGTAAGAATCAATATTTCCTTTATGGATTCTATTCAAGGAAAAACAGTTGAATTTCCGATAGATTATGATAAAACCTGTGAAACATGTCATGGTACTGGAGCTAAATCTGCTGCTGATATTCAAACCTGCCCGACCTGTAATGGAACAGGTGTTGTTCATAAAGTTGTAGATGCGATATTCGGAAGAATGGAGCAAAGAGTTACTTGCCCTGACTGTCATGGCACAGGTAAAATAACTAAAAATCCTTGCCCAGATTGTCGCGGCAAAGGATATCAACATGTTAAAACTAAAATATCCGTTAAAATCCCCGCTGGTATTAGTAACGGACAGCAAATTCGTGTTAAAGGCTATGGCGAACATGGTGAAAAAGGCGGAGAGAATGGAGATTTATTCATCGAAGTTGGTGTAGATCCACATAATACATTTGTCCGTGATGGAAATGATATTCATATTACAATACCTATTTCTATAGTTGATGCAATCTTAGGAGCAGTTATTGAAGTTCCTACAGTATATGGTAATGCTGATTTAAAGATTCCGGCTGGAATACAACCAAATACCATATTAAGAATGCGTGGCAAAGGTGTTAAAAAGGGAGCTTTAGCTGGTGATCAATATGTTAATGTAAATATTAAGATACCAACAAAATTAACAGAAGATCAAAAAAACTTAATACGTCAATTTGGTGATATTGAAACTAAAAAGCCAGCTCACGAGTCATGGTTTGACCGAGTAAAAAGTAAATTTGGTAAATGAAAAGATAGACTGTTTAATTCCTAAAAATTTAGGTGAAAGCAGTCTTTTTGTATGTTTGTTTAACTGCCACTTTTTTCGTACCCGTTTGAGGCCCATTTTTCCGTGCTTTGGCGGTCAAAATTCCATGCTTCGGAAGCTGTCTGGACGGTACCTAAATATACTTTTGGATTATATTTTTTAGAGCAATTTAGATAATTATAATGGTAGAATCTATCCGCTAAATTAAAGGAGTTCAGAGCAGAAACAACCTCTAATGAACTTATAAAGTTGTTTCCTAAATTTATTTG
>DNJQ01000117.1:0-1065 GCA_003497225.1 Bacillota bacterium
GGCGGAAAAAGAAACGTATTGTCTCTGCATATATGCAGTGTTATAATAACAACTCGTATGGAAGCATTAATTATTATAGGATATTTGGTCCTTGCCGGAGCACTCGTATATCTATCAATACTATTATCGAATTATGTCGATATGCTTGATAAGACAACAAAGATATCAGGTGCAATTTTAGGCGGAGTATTACTTGCCGCTGTTACATCTTTACCAGAACTATTTACAACTCTTACCGCTGTTGTTGGCGTTGGTGAATATGGGTATGTTTTAGGAAATATTTTAGGGTCCGATATATTTGACATTATCGTTCTTGCTGTACTGCTTGTTATCTTTATTAAAAACGTTCATAAAGCTAAAATTGGTAAATCAAATTACATTCAATTTATAATCCTTCTTGCAATGTATGTGGTTATTATTTTAGCGGTTATGCTACCAGAAAATATTAAAAAATACTTTACTATTGGTGGATGTTTTAATGCCTTAGCAATATTGCTACTTGCGTTTTATGTTATATCGTTATTTGTCATGGATAAAACCGAAGTTAAAGAAGAAAGTAATGAGCAAATAAAATATACTACGAAGCAAATTATAATTAGATTTGCTATTTGTTCTGTTCTTCTTATCGGATGTAGTATCGGTGTCACTTTTATGAGTGATATGATAGTTCAAAGATTTGAGATTGATCCAACAGCCGCTGGAGCGACGCTACTTGGAATAATGACATCACTTCCGGAAGTAATTTCAACATTTAATCTTTTCTATAAGAAGAATTTAAACGCCGGTGCGGGAAATATGATTGGCTCAGCAGTATTTAACATGATAATTATCTTCCTTTCTGAACTTGTTAGCTTTAATGGGTCCGTATTTACTCAAACACCAGAAGTAAATAAATTAATCATCTTAGGTATTATTAGTATCGTTGCGTGCTTTGTTGCACTATTATTTAAACTCATGGGTAAAAAAGAGAACTGTAAGAATCTCTCACTTGTTTTAGTAGCTATCTTTTCAATAATTTCATTTGCAGGATATGTATTGTATCTTGTACTTCCGAATTCACTTTTC
>DNJQ01000117.1:1337-4259 GCA_003497225.1 Bacillota bacterium
TTGTACTTCCGAATTCACTTTTCGCTTTCTAATTAGTTATTAAATATTAATTATTGAGTATTATAGTAGAAAGATAACTTTTCTTTTGCTAGAATATTAACGAGATAAGAATATGGACCCATGGAAAGACCGGCCACTAGAAAAAAGGCCTAAAGAGGAAAGAAAATTCTCTTTCAAGAATAAGACTGACCGAGCAATAGCGTTGACTATTGGAGCTTTTATTTTGGGTTTAATTATTGTTCTTATTGTTATTCTTGTTTTAGTTTTGTAGAAGGAGTCGAAAATGGGAAATTTAAAGTTTACACCAAAAGTTATTTCAAAGGAGTTTAAAAACCTTTTAAAGGATATCGTTAGTAACGATGTAATTGTTGTCTATAGACACATCCTTCCTGATTTTGATGCTTTAGGAACACAGATGGGACTTGTCAATTGGATCAAGGACAATTTTCCTAAAAAAGAAGTTCATTATGTTGGTGAAAGACATGTGACATTCATGCCAGATTTATTCGTTGAACCAGAGAAACTGAGTCAAGAATGGTATGAAGAACATAAGGGTAAATATTTAGCTATTGTTGTTGATACCGCTACAACAGATAGAATTTCAGAATTCGTTTCGGGCTATGCAACTAAAGTTATTAAAATTGATCATCACCCTAATGTTGAACCATTTGGAGATGTTAATATCGTTTATGATAATTTTGCTGCCGCTAGTGAGCTTTTAGCTTTATTTTGTGAAACCTATGGCAATCGCTATCCAGTAAATAAAGAAGCAGCGCGCTGCTTCTATATCGGTATTACTGGAGATACTGGAGGATTTAAATATCCTGATACTTCAGGTATGACGTTGCGCTTAGGCGCGGACTTACTTGATACTGGACTTAATCCCAGCGAAATAAGTTGCCAGATGTATAAATCAACATTTAAAACCATTGAGTTTTTAAAGTTTGTTTTAAATACATATAAATTTTCACCTAAAGGCATTTGCTATTATGTTGTTAGTAAAGAAGATCAAGATCGTTTAGGAATAACACTTAACGAAGGAAAACTTCACGTTAACACTTTTAGAAATGTTGAAGGCGTGGATATATCGATGTCGATTACCGAAGATGTCGAAGATAAGAAATGGCGGGTATCACTTCGTTCTACAAAAACTAAGATCAATGGTGTGGCCGCTAAATTCCATGGTGGTGGACACGATTTTGCTTCAGGATGCGAAATAAAAACACTCGATGAATTACCATCATTAGTTGCAGCCCTTGAAGAAGCAATAGGAGACTAAGAATGCTTGAATTAAATAATATCTCCATGCAATTTGGTGGAAGAACTCTCTTCAAAGATGTTGATATTAAATTTAATAAGAATGAATGTTATGGATTAATAGGAGCTAATGGAGCAGGTAAAAGTACTTTACTGCGCATTATTAGTGGAGATTTAGAACCGACTACTGGTAATGTTGCTCTTACTGGAGGTGAAAGACTTTCAGTTTTAAAGCAAGATCATAACGAATTTAATGATTTAACAGTTTTAGAGACAGTACTTCGCGGATATCCAGAATTAATTAAAGTACGAGATGAAAAAGATGCTATTTATATGAAAGCTGATTTTTCTGAAGAAGATGGTATTAAAGCTGGTGAATTAGAAGAACAGTACGCTAATATGGGTGGATGGGAAAGCGAGAGCAACGCTCAAACTTTATTAACCTCTTTAGGTGTTGATAGCGACTTGCACGAAAAACTAATGAAAGATATCGATGTTAAGTTAAGAGTTAAGGTTCTTTTAGCCCGAGCACTTTTTGGTAACCCAGATATTTTAGTTTTAGATGAACCTACTAATAACCTTGACGCTAAGGCTGCGATGTGGCTTGAAAACTTTTTGGCTGAATTTGAAAATACAATTATTATTGTTAGTCACGATAGATATTTTTTAAATAAGGTTTGTACTAGAATATTAGATGTTGATTTTGGAAGAATCACTTCCTATATTGGAAATTACGACTTCTATTTTCAATCATCACAGCTAGCTTTAAAACAGATGAAAGATAGCAATGCTAAGAAAGAACAAAAGATTAAAGAATTAGAAGACTTTATCCGTCGTTTTGGCGCTAACGCATCTAAATCTAAACAAGCAACTTCGAGAAAGAAATTACTCGAAAAGATAACACTAGATGATATCATTCCATCTTCAAGAAAGATGCCATTCATCGAGTTTAGATTTGAAAAGAATATTGGAAGAGATGTTTTAGAAGTCCATGATTTAACAGTAAACGGTTTATTTAAGAACTTATCATTTAATTTGAGAAGAGAAGATAAAGTAGCTATCATTGCTGAAAACTCCAATGTTACTACCGCTTTATTTGAAGTACTAGCAGGAAAAAGACAAGCTGATTCCGGTACTTTTAAATATGGGGTTACTATAACTCCAATGTATTTTCCAACAGACTTAAAAGAATTTGATAATGTTGAATTGAGTTTAGTTGATTATCTTCGTCCATTTTCATCGGAAACGCTTGAATCATATATTAGAGGTTTCTTAGGACGTATGCTTTTTTCTGGTGAAGAAAGTTTAAAACCGGTAAAGGTTCTTTCTGGTGGTGAGAAAGTTCGACTTAAATTAACCGAGATGATGATGAAGCCGGGCAATTTAGCTATTTTTGATGATCCAACAAATCACCTTGATATGGAATCTATTCAAGCTTTAGATAATGCGATGAATTCCTATCGTGGAATAATATTATTTACTTCCCATGACCATCAACTTCTTCAATCAGTTGCTAATAGAATAATCTATATTAAGGATGAAAATACTATCATTGATAAGTTCAGTACTTATAATGATTTCTTTGGATTAGAATAATGAAACATAGAGAACTATTTAGATATTTTAAGAGCAAGTTTAAAAATATTGATTTGCCTATTGATTCAA
>DNJQ01000113.1 GCA_003497225.1 Bacillota bacterium
CTCCTTCTCATCATGGAATGATTCTAATCGTACATACTCAGTTTTACAGTTGTATTTAGGAAGCAATCCTATTAGTAAGTTAGAAGTTGTTTCTGCTCTGAACTTCTTTAATTACGGGCAATCTTCGTGGTGGTATGATTCACTATACGCGCTTAAAAAATACAATCCAAAAGTATATCTTGGTACCGTCCAAACATTAGCATCTTACTGGAATTATGACGGAAATTCAGGCCTAAAAACCGAGCTCCAGGACATCCAAAAAAGTGGCAGTTATTTAATAATTAAAGCTGACTTCTCGTCTTTCTTAATACTAAATCCAAGGGATTTAAAAAACTCTATATTTGTTTTAAATCCAAAGTCAAAAACGTTAAAGTCTGGATAATAGCGGTAAAGATCATTCATAAATAGAGCTAACTTTATTGCTTCACCACCACCTCTATTTTCTATAATTAAAAGTGATCTTGCTTTTATTTCAGATATTTTTTCTTTCGTGACTTCATCAAAATCAGAGAAAATATCTATCTTAGAATCTTTACTATTCTTTCCTTTTGTTTTTCTAATCTTATTCTTTTTGTTTTCTTCATTACCAAGTCTAATAAAACGATCACATGTTTCGATAAATGCTTTAGTAGTTTTATTTTCACCAGCTCCTATAACGAATAAACCTTCTTCACGAATTCTAATTGCTAAAGATGTAAAATCAGAGTCGCTTGTAGCTAAGCAGAATGCGTTAACTTTTTTATCGTGTAAGATATCCATTGCATCAATAATTAAAGCAGAATCGGAATTGTTTTTTCCGGAAGAGACAACATTTCCTTGAATTGGTTTTATTGCGTGTTCATTACATATATCTTTCCAAGGCTTTAATATGGCGGTAGTAAAATCACCATAAACACGTCTTATAGTTAATTTTCCAAATCCTTTTAACTCTTCTATCAAATAAGGTATGTATTTATAAGATATATTTTCTGCATCAATTAGAAGAGCAATAGTATATTCTTTTTCAAGTGTTTCTGTTTCCATTTCTAACTCCTTTATAAAGATACGATAAATATTGGTTTTAAAGAACAAATCTTGTTTTCTTCGTTAAATACAAGAACTACAGCATTGAACTGTTGTTCACCCGAGGTTGCAACAGTAAATCTTTCGGGTAGACCAAAAGCAGTTCTATTTATTACTGCTTCAGCTTCCATACCTAATATACTTTGATAGGCACAGCATGAACCGACATCGCTCATAAAACCTGTTCCGCAGGGAAGTATTCTAGCATCGTTAGTTTGAACATGAGTGTGAGTTCCAATAACTGCAGAAACTTTACCATCAAAAAATCTTGCCAGAGCACCTTTTTCTCCAGTTGCTTCAGCATGAAAATCAATTATATGAATATCAGAATCATCTTTTGTAACTATATCGTTTGCAACTATAAATGGGTTACTTTGACCAAGATATTGAATTTCAGACATTCCAATTAAATTAGTAACTCTTAATTTTTTGTCTTTAACTTTAAATACTTTTGTTCCAATTCCGGGGACGTTTTCAGCAAAATTAGCTGGACGAATAAGATTCACATAATTATCCATATTGTGAAGTATTTCATCTGCTCCAAAAAAATGGTTTCCCATGGTAATACAATTTATTCCATAGGAAACCAATTCTTTGTAATGAGAGTAATTTAAACCTCTGCCATGGGATGCATTTTCACCATTAGCTATAACAAAGTCAATGTTGTATTGTTCAACGATTGTGGGAAGATTCTTTTTTACCGCATAGCGGCCAGGTTTTCCACATATATCACCGATAAATAATACTGAAATCATTTAGCAATCTCTACAGCCCTTAATTCTCTTATAACTGAGACTTTTACTTGACCAGGATAGGTCATTTCGTTTTGAATTTTATCTCTAATATCTCTTGCTAATTTATATGAAGCGATATCATCTACTTTATCAGGAATAACTGAGACACGAACTTCACGTCCAGATTGCATAGCGAAGCAATTTGAAACACCAGAGAAACTCTTACAAATCTTTTCAAGATTTTCAATTCTCTTAATGTAGTTTTCAAGTGTCTCACTTCTAGCACCAGGACGGGCAGCAGATAATGTATCGGCTGCTTGAACTAGAGTAGCGATGATAAACTTTGCTGGTTTATCTCCGTGGTGAGATTCAATAGCGTTAATAACAACCTCTGGTTCGCCATATTTTTTAGCAAGTCTTGCACCAATTTCTACGTGTGAGCCATCCATTTCAAAGTCAGCTGCTTTACCTATATCGTGGAGCAATCCAGCTCTTTTAGCAAGATTTTGATCTAAGCCCAATTCAGCTGCCATAGTTCCACATAAGTAAGCAACTTGAATTGAATGTTCAAGAGCATTTTGACCATAGGATGTTCTAAATTTTAAACGTCCTATGAAATCAACTAATTCACGATGGATACGTGGTAAGCCTAAACGTGCACAGGCTTGTTCTCCAGCGCGGTGAATAATAGATGTTAATTCTTGTTTAGATTTAGCGTAAATCTCTTCAATTCTTCCAGGTTGAATTCTTCCATCTTTAATTAAAGTATCAAGAGTCATTCTTGCTGTTTCACGTCTAATTGGATCAAAGCAAGAAATAGTAATAACTTCTGGAGTATCATCAATTATTATATCTACACCTAAAAGTGATTCGAGTGATTTGATATTTCTTCCTTCACGTCCAATTATTCTACCTTTCATTTCATCTGAGGGTAGAGCAACGACTGATACAGTTTTTTCGCAAGTAACTTCTTGAGAATATTTGCTGATAGCTAAGGATAGTAGTTCCTTTGCTTTTCCTTCAACTTGTTCTTCCGCTTCTTCTTCAGCGTTTTTCATGTAAAGAGCAATCTCTTTAGTCATCTTTTCTTCAACACGTCTCATGATTTCTGAACGTGCTTCATTTGTTGACATATTTGAGACCTTTTGAAGTTCAGAAATAATGGAATCAATTTTTTCTTGAAGTTCATCTTCTTTTTTAGAAAGACTTGTGAGTTTTGAATCATATTCTTCTTTCTTTTGATCAAGTTGTTGTTCCTTTTGAAGAAGCATCTGATCTCTACGATCAATTTGAGCCTCTCTAGCATCAAGTTTTCTTTCGCTTTCGATAACGACTTCTTTTCTTTCACGAATCTCGCTTTCAGCAGAAGCCTTCATTTCATTGATGGTTGTTTTCGCGTCAATACGCGCATTCTTTTCAATGTGTTCGGCTTTAATTTCTGCTTCGTGTATAATCTTTTCACTCTTGTTTTTTGCACGTTGTGTTCTAAAGAATGGAACGAGCCAAATAACGAGAGCTCCGATAATTAATCCGACGATTAATGCTGCAACAGAAATTAAAATCCAAGTTTCAGTTTTCATTGTTAAAATAGTCATAGTAAGTTGCACTTTCTCCTTCCTAAATTTTTATAAGTTTAACTATGCTTAGTACAATTGCCTCAAAAAATATTAGTCAGAATATTTATCGTGTGGCAAAAAAATATTCGGGAAATATATAAAAACTTGTACTATTGTATAGACTATAACTTT
>DNJQ01000114.1 GCA_003497225.1 Bacillota bacterium
AATATTCTTTAACTATAAACAATATCTATTTGCTTATATTTGGATAATAATTCTTTGGGCATTAATTGTCTTAACCTTTGTATACTTCTATAAAGAAAATAAAACAGCTGGTATTCTTTTAATACCCTACATTCTTTGGGTAACCTTTGCTTCTTACCTTAATCTTGCGATTTATCTTCTGAACTAGGTTCTTCAGATTCTTGATTGACTTTACTATAATCAACTACATTTGTTTCTGGTGAACGATATATTTTTACAAATAACATTACATATCCAATAAATGCAATTAAAAGGAAAAATGTTGTAACTGATGTTAAGCTATATACCACTGCTGGATGACTTGTAAGATCTGGAATCAAAAGCAGAGATCCCATAGCTAAAAAGAATATACACGTAGCTATTTTTCCATACCATTTCGCGCCATCTATTTTCTTCTTGTGATTAAAAAGAATTATATCTGTAATAAGAAGTGTTAATTCTTTAACTACAAATACTCCAAGCATTACAAAGAATGTCCAAAAGCTATGATAAGTAATTGATAAACATACAGCTATAGCAAACTGCATGAGTTTATCAGCTAAAGGATCAATGCCCTTTCCTAAATCAGTAACCATATTGCAGCGACGCGCAATTTGACCGTCTAAAAAATCGGTAAATGCGGCAATAAAAAATACTCCAGCCGCAATATATCTTTGTATTTCAACACCATTTACTTCTATTTTTTGAAAGTAGATAATGCAAAACACTGGTACTAAAAGCATCCTAAAGTAAACTAATATATTAGGAATTGAATACCAATCTTTTTTGTTCTTTATGAATTTTTGGAAAAACCTTTTCATGCAGTAACCTCATTTTCTTTTGATTTATCTTCTTCTTTTTTCATTTCTTTAACGAGGTTTTCTCTTCCGATAGAAAGCATAAGCTTGATTCTGTTTTCTTGGTTAACGCGCGGCGCGCCAGCGTCATAATCAACAGCAACGATATTAGCTCTTTCATCCATTTCACGGATCTTTCTTATCATTCCTTTTCCAGAAATATGGTTTGGTAAGCAACCGAATGGTTGAGTGCAAACGATATTAGGATAGCCTGCATCAACAAGTTCGAGCATTTCAGCAGTTAATAGCCATCCTTCACCCATTTTATTTCCGTAACCATTAACACCTTTAACTAATTCCTTAACGTGAGCATAAGTTGCTGGAGTTTGGAACTTAGTAAAATGTTTGATGGAATAGTTGAAGGACTTTTGCATTTCTTCACACTGTTTATATAACCAGCGGCAAACAAACTTTTTAATCTTACTTCCACCGTAAAGATTAATATCTTCAATTCTATTATCTATTTTAAATAGAATGAAGTTCATCATTCCTGGTAAATTAACTTCACAGTTTTCTGATCTAAGATATTCCTCTAAGCAGTTATTTCCTAAGGAAGCATATTTAACATAAATTTCCCCAACAACGCCAACTTTAACAACATCTTTTCTTTCTACTAATTCAATCTTAGCAAAATCTTGAGCGATAAGATCCATATTCTTACGGATATCTTTAAATTTAAATCCATTGCGGTGAGTCATTTGTTGAACAAGTTTATCTTGCCAAGAATGGACTAGTTTTTCAGTCTCTCCGGGATTTTTTTCATATGGTTCAGCTTGGTTTTTTAAGCACATCAATAAATCACCATAAATAACAGCGGCTATAGCTCTTCTAATCATTGGTAAAGTGATGTGGAATCCTGGGTTTTTCTCCATACCAGAAAGATTAACTGAAATAACAGGTACTTTTTCTAGTCCAGCTTTCTTTAGTGCCTTTCTTAAAAGGAAAATATAGTTTGATGCACGGCATCCACCACCAGTTTGAGAAATCATTAATGCAACTTTATTAACATCATAATTACCAGATTGTACAGCATGTATCAATTGGCCTAGGGATAAAATTGCTGGATAACAAGTATCATTATGAACATACTTTAATCCAGTTTGAGCAATTTCTGGAGATGTTGAAGTAAGTAGTTCAGCTTTATATCCATAATGATTAAAGACTTGTTGCAAAATCGTAAAATGGATTGGCGCCATCATTGGAAAAAGAATCGTGTATTCTTTTTTCATCTGTTTAGTGAATAAAAGGCGACCTTGTTTGTTATATTTAAGTTTAATTTTCTTATCCGACATGCTTCACCTCTTTGTTTTTAACAGCTAATAAAAGCGATCTAATTCTAATCTTGACCGCTCCAAGATTAGTGATTTCATCTATCTTAATCTGTGTATAGATCTTTCCATTTCTTTCGAGTATATCTCTTACTTCGTCCGTAGTTATAGCGTCAACACCACAACCGAAGGAAACGAGTTGAACTAACTGCATATCCTTTTTATCTTTAATATAGTTAGCCGCTTCATATAATCTTGCGTGATAAGTCCACTGATTTAAAACGTGAATCGGTGGCATTTTCTTAACTAAATGAGCAACTGTATCTTCCGTTATAATTGCAACATTAAAGGAAGATAATAAATCATTGATACCGTGATTAATTAAAGGATCAACATGGTATGGTCTTCCGGCTAAAACAATGATCATCTTTCCTTCTTCGCGAGCTTTTTGAATGATTCTTTCACCTTCAGTTCTAACCTTATCTTCATATTCTTGATAAGCTTTATATGCTGCCTTAGTGGCTTGCTTTACTTCATGAAGAGTTAAGAACGGATAATACTCTTTTAATTTCTCATAAGTTTTTTCCGCAAAGAACTTCTTTTTATGAATTCCAACATAAGGATTAATAAAGCGCACAGAGTTTTCTCCAAGCTTTTTAACATTAACTTTAATAACTTCAGGATAATAAGCAACTACTGGGCAGTTATAGTGATTATCGCTTCTTCCTTCATCAACGTTATAAGACATACAAGGATAGAATATATCTTTAACGCCTTTATCTAATAAATCAATTATATGTCCATGAACAAGCTTGGCTGGGAAGCAAACTGTATCACTAGGAATAGTATTTTGTCCTTTGTGATAAAGTTCATTGCTAGAAACATCGCTTCTTACTACTTCAAAACCTAGTTCAGACCAAAATGCGGTCCAAAATGGTATAAGTTCATACATATTTAAAGCGAATGGAATACCTATTTTTCCTCGTGAACCTTTATTTGATTCATATGATTTTAATAGATCCAATTTATATTTATAAAGATCAAGATCATTATTAACAACCTTTTTAGTTACAGGCTTTTCACATCTATTTCCACCTATAAAGGTTCTTTTACCATCAAACTTATTGATTGTTAAACGGCAGTGATTAGAACAGCCTTGACAAGTGGTGACCATGATTTCATGCTTAAACGTCTTTAACTGTTCCTTGTCCATAAGAGTTGATTTCTCTAAATTTAAATTCTTTGCTGCTAAAGCCGCTCCATATGCGCCCATAAGTCCAGCGATATTAGCGCGAATAACATTAACTTGAAGTTCAATTTCAAAGGCGCGAAGAACAGCATCGTTTAAGAATGTTCCACCTTGAACAACGATTTTCTTACCTAAATCATCCTTGCTTGAAGCACGAATAACCTTATATAAAGCATTTTTAACAACTGATATACTAAGTCCAGCTGATATATCTTCTATCGTCGCCCCATCTTTCTGCGCTTGTTTAACCGCAGAATTCATAAAGACCGTACAACGTGAACCTAAATTAACTGGTCTTTTGGCAAATAAACCTAAGTTAGCAAATTCTTCTATTGAATATCCTAAACTTGATGCAAATGTTTGTAAGAATGATCCACAACCAGAAGAACAAGCTTCATTTAAGAAGAGATTATCTATAGCGGAATTATGAATTTTAAAGCACTTTATGTCTTGTCCACCGATATCAATAACGAATTCAACCGTCGGTAAAAACTTTTTTGCTGCTTCAAAATGAGCCATAGTTTCAACTAAACCATAATCGAGCATGAAGGCGTTCTTAATGATATCTTCACCATATCCTGTAACAGCTGATCCTTTGATCACTATGTTTGGATTTATTGCATATATCTCATTCAATATATCTTTAACTAATGTAACTGGGTTACCACCATTAGATAAATATTTGGTGTATCTTATATTTTTTTCATCATCGATCAATACCGCTTTAATGGTTGTACTTCCAGCATCAATTCCTAAATATAAAGGTTTATCATATCCTTTAAGTTCAAGAGTTTGAACATAATCAGAATCGTGTCTCTTTTTAAACTCTTCATATTCTTTCTTATCTTTAAATAAAGGAGATTGATAAGCAAAGTTTTCATTATTGCGGTAATTTTTTACCTTATCAATAATATCATCAATATTTATATCATCTTCTGAAAGAAGTGCTGATCCAAAAGCAACATAATAAAGTGAATTATCTGGTAAAACGCCTTTGATATTTAATGTTTTATCAAAGCAATCACGTAATTTGCTTAAGAATGTTAAAGGTCCTCCAAGATAAAGAACCTTACCACCAATTTCTCTTCCTTGCGCTAATCCTGTTATCGTTTGATTACATACGGCATAAAGGATGGATAAGGCTATATCTTCTTTTTTAGCACCTTGATTTAACAATGGTTGAATATCAGATTTAGCAAAAACACCACATCTTGATGCTATGGTATAAGTTTTTTCTGCGTGACTTGCTAACTCATTAATCTCAGTAACATCAACATTTAATAAGTTAGCCATTTGATCAATAAATGCTCCAGTTCCACCAGCGCATGAACCATTCATTCTAAATTCAACACCATTAGTCATGAAAAGAATCTTGGCGTCTTCACCACCAAGTTCAATTATGCAATCAGTCTCCGGATATAAAAGATTCGTAGCTTGTCTAGTAGCATAAACCTCTTGATAGAACGGGAACTTACAAGATTCAGCAATTCCCATACCTGCTGACCCACTAAAAGAAATCTTAGTTTTTGATTTTGCGTTTAATTTAAGTTCAGCTTTAATGTGCTCAAGCATGATATTTAAACTTTCAGCAATCTTAGAAAAATGACGCAAATAGTCAGAAAAGATAATCTTGTTATTATCATCCAAGACCACGCACTTTAATGTTGTTGAACCAATATCAATACCTATTCTATAACTTTGTGAATTCATAACTTAATCTCCTAAACCAAATACTCCTAAATTACCAGAATCATCATCATTTTCATCATTGTTATCATTTTCGTTTTTCACTTCATCTATTTCGTTAACTGCTACATCTTCATGTTCGTAATCATCATACTTATATTGCAGTAAGAGGAGAAAACTAATTGCTTCCGCTGTTATTAAGTTTTCTGGTATGCCGTTAAGATGGCGAAACTCTTCAGATAAATCTAACCGACCATTTGGGAAAAGCATGGTCATGGCTTTTTTCATTTCATCCATAGAATTTAGTGCTTCTTTTGTTAAACTAACATAAATCTCTTGCTTATAATGATAAAAGAACGCTACATCCCACGCACGTTCAAAACTATACCAAAATCCAAAAAGAATCAAGGCAAACCCGATTCCGAAATAAGTTGGTGAAAAATATGGTAAATCAAAGCCAAACAAATGGCCTATATAAGTTCCAGCAGCAATACCACCACCTAATATAACAAAATCTATAACAGCAGTCCATGAACTTTTTATCCGATATCTTACTTTAAAGTTATATGAAAAAGCTTCATAAAGTCTTGGTGAAATAGCTGGCATAACGAAAAATCTGTCATCACTATTTACTTGAGATCCAGAAAAGTTAAATGAGTTTTCTTTTGAGCGGTGAAAATAGAACAACCAGTAAAAAAACATCAATAATATAGAAGCATTGACAATATATATAGCGGGATATACTTCAGCATAAAAAGAATCTATAAACTCAGAATTTGCATTTATAGCATCAATATAATTCGATAAGTTATTAAATAAATCATGGTCCGCTAAATAATAAAAGCCAAGAATAACTAAAGCAATAAAAAATCCAGTTAATATTCCGCAAAATAAAGCCTTAAAAAAAGAAGAAGTTATATGCATCTCACCTCTAGCAAAATGTTTAAAAAGCATTTTAATATTATACTTTTTCTTATCTTTCAAATAATAACTAGCATTAGACTCAGCAACAACTACATAAGAAAAGAATAAAGTAAAAATAGAAATTACTATACCCAATCCCTGTAAATTAGAATAAAAGGAAAAGGCAATATTAATTCCGCCCATAATTACTAGCATAAATAATGGCAAATAAAAACCTTTAAAGCGGGTTGCTTTAATTACTTTTAATGAATCTGATATTTGTTCACCCAAAGTCCATTGAGACAAACCTATTCCTGCCATTATACCTTCCTTACAAAATATATATAATATATAAAATATATATTTTCTTCAATATTATAAACTAAAAACTTAATTAAATGTAGTTTATTGTTTGTTTTTGGCGGTTTTTATATGACAAAGGTACAAATAGTGTAAAGTCCGCCGTCTCCTCTAGTGGCTACTATAGCGTTGAAAATATGGGACAAGTAACTATTAGAAATAGCCGAAGTGCGAGAGGATGGTTTGCAGTTTCACCATACAACGGAATTTATGGCCCATATGAAACTGCTACCATCAATTTAGGAAGCAATCCTATTAGTAAGATAGAAGTTGTTTCTGCTCTGAACTCCTTTAATTTAACGTGGGATCAATACCATTATAATCCGAGTAATTGTGCAGAAAAGTACAATCCAAAGGTATATCTGAGTA
>DNJQ01000075.1 GCA_003497225.1 Bacillota bacterium
GTAAAATATAATCCAAAAGTATATCTCAGTGCCGTCCACACAGCATCATACACATGGAATTATGACCTCCAAAACAACGGAATTTGGGCTCAAAATTGGGACGAAAAAAGTGGCAGTTGGCCTTAAATTTTATTCAAAATATTCAAATTCAAAATCATCTAAAATAACTGTTGAACCGTCTTTTGCACCTAGTTCACGCAATTTTCTTTCAACACCTATTTTATCTAAATACTTAAGTAATTTCATGAATCCTTCATATTCGCTTATATTAATAAGTCGGTAAGTTCTAATAACTCTATCACCGATAATAATATATCTTCCTTTGTTATCTACTTTTATATCAAAGATATCACTATCTTTTGTATTCTCTACTTTTAATACCATTTCATCTGTTTGTTTTTCTTTATAAAGTGGGAAGAATGGAGTATTTTGAACAATAGTATATACTCTTTGCATTAACTTACTTACATTCTCTTTAGTGACGGTTGAGATTTCAAATATCTCATACTTATCTTTATATGCCTTTTTAAATCTTTCAACCGCATCTCTATTTTCAAGTAAGTCACATTTATTTAAGGCAATAACCATTGGTCTTTTTGTTAAATCTAAACGATATGAAGCAAGTTCTTTATTAATCGTTTCAAAGTTTTCAATCGGATCTTCTTCAAGATTACTGATATCAACAATATGAATGATAGCACGACATCTTTCTATGTGTCTTAAAAATGTTAAGCCAAGTCCTTTTCCCCTACTTGCCCCTTCAATTAATCCAGGTAAATCAGCAACTACCATGCTCTTTTCCGAATCAATTCTTACCACACCTAAATTAGGTTCAAGGGTAGTAAAATGATATTCTGCTACCAAAGGATGAGCGTTAGAAATAATGTTTAATAAAGAAGATTTTCCTACGCTAGGAAGACCTACTAAACCTACATCAGCTAAAAGTTTTAATTCTAAAATTAATTCTTTTTCTTCACCTGGCAAACCATTTTCAGCTACTTTAGGTGTTCGATGAGTACTAGAAACAAAACAAGCATTTCCTCTTCCACCTCTACCACCTTTAGCGGCAAGATATGTCATTCCTTCTTTAGATAAATCAGCCAAGGGATTTTCATTAGAATCTAAAACCATAGTTCCAACTGGAACCTCTAATATGATGTCTTTAGCTCCACGGCCATACATCTTTTTGGCCATTCCTTTTTCTCCGCTTTCGGCTTTAATCGTTTTAGCGTGACGGTAATTAACTAAAGAATTAGAAGAATTGGACGCTTTAAAATATATTGATCCGCCGCGCCCACCATTTCCACCATTAGGTCCACCAAATTCGACGTATTTTTCATGACGAAAAGAAATGGCACCATCACCACCTTTTCCCGCAACTAATGTGATTTTTGCACGATCAATAAACATGTTTCACCTCATAAAAAGCCTCAGCAAATTGCTGAGGCCAAATATACTTTTCTTTACTTAGCAACCGGATAAACGGAAACTTGCTTTTTGCCACTCTTTAATGTTTCGTATTTAACGATTCCATCAATAAGAGCAAATAAAGTATCATCTCCACCGCGTCCAGTATTTACTCCTGGAAGTATCTTGGTTCCTCTTTGACGATAAATGATTGAACCACAATGGCAGAATTGACCATCAGATAACTTTGCACCTAAACGTTTAGATTCTGAATCACGTCCGTTCTTAGTTGAACCAACACCCTTTTTAGAAGCAAATAGTTGTATGTCTAGAACAAATTTCATTTTGCACCTTCCTTTTTTACTTTTACATTAATATACTTGGAATATTTTGTTTCAATAGTATTTAATTGAACTAAGATAGTTTCAAGCACTACCTTATCGTGTTCATTAGGCTCTTTTTTAGCTTCAATTTTGCCGAAACCTTTTTCAAAGTTTATTAGATAATTATCTAAATCGCTTATCGAATTTAAGCCTCCTATAAATACACATGACACACCGGCACATACCAAGTCTTTGCCTTCTTCGTCAAAGCCAGAATGACCAATAATATCGATAGATTTAATCGAGCCATCTATGAACTTTCTAACTTCAACATTAATCATTTTGAAAGACCTTATGCATTAATTGCTTCGATGCTGACTCTAGTATAAGGTTGACGATGACCGTATTTTCTACGGTAATTCGCTTTTGCCTTGTACTTGAAGACAACGATCTTCTTGCACTTGCCGTTCTTGGTGACTCTTCCTTTAACAGTAGCACCTTTGACTAAAGGAGAACCGACTTTGCTCTTTTCTCCACCAATCATCAAGACTTGATCAAAGGTTACTTCATCACCTTCATTAGCTGCTAACTTCTCAACAAAAATAGTTTGACCTACTTCTACTTTGAGTTGTTTGCCGCCAGTAAGAATGATAGCGTACATTTTTACACCTCCATAAATCACTTAGACTCGCTCTAATGGTCGCTTTTATAGCAGTTAGGTACCACTTTAATGCGGTTGTAGCCTAGTGAAGGCCATAACGCGTTTATATTAGCAAACTTTTAGATTAATTTCAAGTTATTTTGAATTTGAGTTTCCCCATTTTTTGAGCCATTTTTTAAATTAAAGTGTTTTTTCATTAAAAATGCCATATATATATGCTGTTTTTTTGTAAAACTGCTGTTTTTTGTGCTATTTTTTAATCGTTCTAAAAAATCAAAGGCCATAAAGAAAAAGGGATAGAAAAAATATATAAT
>DNJQ01000088.1 GCA_003497225.1 Bacillota bacterium
GAGACCCCGGAAAAAGTGGCAGTTATTAATCTAATTCAGCAGCTATCTTTAATAAATCTACTTGTGTAACTACACCAAGTAGTTTTTCATTTGGTTTACCATGAGCTGTAATAAATATACAAGATAGTTTTCTTTCTTCTTTTGTGCGTTTAAGAAGTTTTTCATAAACATCAATTATCTTAGTAAATTTATCCACAAACATATATTGCTCATTATTGTGCTGAGATAAATCTATAAACTTAATAATGTCTATAAGTTTTGTATTTTCATTTAAATCAATTTTCTTCTCTTTTAAGAAAATTTCAAATAGAGTTGATCTTGAAAATACACCAACGAAATTTGACTTTTCATCATAAACGGGAATATGAGAAAGAAATCTACTGCTCATAAGTCTCATCAAAGTTAAAACACTATCGGTTGTATGTCCAACTAAAATCTTATTTCCCTTTGTTGCTACATCTATACAAAGTGTTGGATGGATGATATTGCTCGATATGCGTTTAAATTTATTTAAAAACTCTTCCGTTGGTGCAGCAACATTATTTCTATGGGAAAGAATGTTTCTTAAATCAGAAGCGGTTTTTAAAAACTCATAAACATCAGTTGATGCTATAACTGGATCAAGTCCTCGTGAATGAATGACATTTAATGCGCGAGAAAAAGATATGTAGTTATCTTTTAAACCACAGTTTTTAACTAATTCAATTTCTAATTGCTTGAATTCAGTCAAGAATTCTTCAATCAATTCTTCTTCAGTCATCTAATAGTTCCATTAATGTATCTTTAACTTCATCAAGGTAATTAACATCTAATTTTTCAATTAAGCCTTCTTCAACACTTTCTGATATTTCGCTAGAGAATGGGACTTCAGCAACAGTTTTAATATCATATTCTTTAGCAATTTCTTTGCTTAAGTTTTTACCAAATATATCTATTCTCTCTTTGCACTTTGGACATAATACATAACTCATATTTGTTACAAGTGCTGAAATCTTAATATTCATTAATTGCGCCATCTTCGCAGCTTTTTCAACTATTAATTTAACTAAACCTTGCGGTGAAGAAACTAAAACTAATGCGTCTAAAGGTATCTTTTGGAAAGTTGTTAAAGCAACATCCCCTGTTCCTGGCGGCATATCGATCAATAGATAATCTAATTCTTCCCACAAAACATCGGTATAGAACTGCTCAACTAAAGAACCAATCATTGGTCCACGCCAAATAATTGGATCATTATCGTTATCTAAAAACATATTGCTTGAAATAACTTTAATTCCACCCATACTCACTTGTGGAAAGATTCCTTCATCTGATCCAAGGGCTTTACCTTTAATTCCAAAAGCAAATGGAATACTAGGTCCGGTAATATCAGCGTCTAAAATACCTACGCGATATCCTTGACGAGCTAATAAAACTGCTAAATATGAAGTAGTAAAACTTTTACCAACTCCACCTTTTCCTGAAACGATACCGATGATTTTTTTAGCTGATGAACCTTCCTTCATCTTTAGTTTTTCTATCGGTTTGCTCTCACAGCCTTCGCTTTGCGAGCAGTGTGAACAATCGTGATTGCACTCACTAGACATTATTCATCCTCCTTTGAGAAAAATACGGTGTGAAGAAGTTTATGTGCTCTTTCTCCACCAATTTCACCAATATATTCTTTATATAAAGTATTTACTTGCTGATTAAGACTTGAGATTCGAATGCTCTTATTTCTATCTTCGCTTAATAAACCATCTCTTCTCGCTTTAACGATCGTTTTACTGAGTTTTCTCTTGTGGAAGGGTTGTCCGCCACCACTAACACAGCCACCAGGACATGCCATAATTTCAATCGCATCGAAGTGATCTTTCTTTGATTTAATAAGTTCAAGAAGATAACGAGCATTACCAAGACCTGAAGCACAAGCGATTCTTAAATGATTTCCTGCTATATCGACTTCAGATATCTTCACGCCGTCTAAACTATGAAGATTAGTGAATTCAATATTTTTTACTTCTCCAGTTAAATCGTATTGAATCTGACGCAAAGCCGCTTCAATAACTCCACCAGAAGATCCAAATATTACACCAGCTCCGCTTGATTCTCCAAGTGGTGAATCAAAATCTTCATCGGGAAGATCATTAAAATTAAGTCCAGCTTCTTTAATCATCTTTCCTAGTTCACGAGTGGTTAAAACATAATCGACATCCTTTAATCCATCTTGGGATAATTCTTTTCTATTAGCTTCGTATTTTTTCGCTAAGCACGGCATAATAGAAACAACGACGATATCTTTAGGATCCCAACCCATCTTTTCAGCGTAGTAAGATTTAACTAAAGATCCAAACATTTCGTGTGGTGATTTACATGAACTTGGGATGCTGACTAAATCTGGAAATTGATGTTCAATAAAGTTGATCCATCCTGGACAACAAGAAGTTAAAATTGGTAAGTTCTTCTTTTCTTTTAAACGTTCAAGAAGTTCGTGAGATTCTTCTAAAACTGTTACATCAGCTGCAAAATCGGTATCAAAGACTTTTTCAAATCCTATTCTTCTTAAAGAAGCGACCATTTTTCCAGTTACAACTTCACCAAGTGGTCGGTCAAATAGTTCACCTAGAGCTACTCTAACTGCCGGAGCGACTTGAACGACGACATGTTTAGTTTTATCAGAAAGAAGTTTCCAAACTTTTCCTATACTTGAAGTTTGAGTTAGTGCTCCGGTTGGACAAACTGAAACGCACTGACCACAGAAAGTACAAGGTGTATTTTCTAAGGATAATTCAAATGCTGGTCCGATAGTGGTTTTAAATCCTCTACCGCGGTGACCTAAAATTGAAACGGTCTGAACTTTACTGCATACTGTTTCACAGGCTCCACAAAGGATGCACTTAGCGTTATTTCTTTTAATAATGCTTCCTTCTTCCGTGTTATCTTTACTAAGTTCACCCTTATAAGGATTATCAGTGATTCCATATTTTTGTGCGAGGTTTTGTAAAATACATACCCCGTTTTTATCACAAGTTACACATTCTAGTGGGTGATCAGAAAGAAGAAGTTCAAGAATAGTTCTTCTCGCATTAATAACTCTTAATGAATGAGTTTTTATATCCATTCCTTCTTGACAGTAAGTTGAACAAGCTGGGACCAAGTTTCTTCTTCCCGCCACTTCAACAATACAAATTCGACATGAAGAATTGTGATTCTTTTCATTAGCCACATGAAGTGAAAGATGACATAAAGTAGGAATATTTATATTTAATTTGCGCGCCGCTTGAAGAATTGTGGTATTTTCTTCAACGGCTAAATCGATATCATTAATCTTTATATTTACCATATGCTCTCTCCTATAAACTGATCGCCTTTAAAGGACAATTAGATTCACAAGTTCCACAGCGAATGCACTTATGATCATCGATTTGATACAAGAACAATTTGCTGTTTCTCTTTGATTTAATATCGGTTTTATAAATAGCTTCTACTGGGCACTTTCTCGCGCAGTTTCCACATCCTACACACAAATTATCATCGATATGATATCTAGCTAGTGCTTTACACTTTTTAGCTGGACAAAGCTTATCTTTGATGTGTGCTTCATATTCTTCTCTAAAACACTTTAAAGTAGATAAAACAGGATTGGGGGAAGACTGTCCAAGACCGCACAAAGCGGTATCTTTAATGACATTAGATAAACTTTCAAGTTTTTCTAAATCTTCTTCTTCTCCTTCGCCGTTACATATTCTTTCTAAGATTTCATAAAGGCGTTTATTTCCAATTCGGCAAGGTGTACATTTTCCGCAACTTTCTTCAACGGTAAATCCGAGGTAGAACTTAGCGATATCGACCATACAGTCAGTATCATCCATAACTATTAATCCACCCGAACCCATCATCGAACCGATGGAGGTAAGATTATCGTAATCGATCGGAATATCGATATTATCTTCGGCGATACATCCGCCCGATGGTCCACCTGTTTGAGCGGCCTTAAATTTGTGGTTGTTTTTTATTCCACCACCGATATCGTAAATGATTTCTCTTAACGTTGTTCCCATTGGTACTTCAACTAAACCGACATTATTAATCTTTCCGGCTAAAGCAAAGACTTTTGTTCCTTTGCTCTTTTCTGTACCAATAGAAGCAAATTTTTTTGCGCCAACATTAAATATATAAGGAACATTAGCCCAAGTTTCGACGTTATTAACTAAAGTTGGTTTTCCAAATAATCCCGCCACAGCTGGGAAAGGTGGTTTAATGGTTGGTTCACCTCTTTCACCTTCAACGGAATGAATCAAAGCTGTCTCTTCACCGCAGACGAATGCTCCCGCACCAAATTTAATATGAATATCAAAACTAAAATCTGTACCCAGGATGTTTTTGCCCAAGAGTCCAAACTTTCTCGCTTGTTCAATAGCAATTTTTAATCTTCCAACTGCTAAAGGATATTCTGCTCTAATATAAATAACACCTTCATCACTGCCAATCGCATAACCACCGATAGTCATAGCTTCAATAACTGAGAATGGGTCTCCTTCCATAATGGAACGATCCATAAAAGCACCTGGATCTCCTTCATCAGCGTTACAAATAACATACTTTTTTTCGCTGTTTGAAGCGCGTGTTAGCGCCCACTTTTTACCGGTGGGGAATCCGCCACCACCTCTGCCGCGAAGCCCGGAATCCGTAACTTCTTTAATGACATCTTCAGGTGTCATCGATTGAAGGACTTTAACAAGGGAACTATAACCACTAGAAGCGATATATTCTTTTATATCTTCCGGATTAATAAAACCGCAGTTCCTTAAAGCGATACGATGTTGTTTTTTATAAAAAGGAATGTCTTCTTGTTTTCTAATCCTCATATTGGTTAAAGGATTAACATAAAGAAGATCTTCTACTGTATGATGTTCAATTATGTGTTCTTTAATGATTCTTTCACAATCTTCAACGCGCACTTTAACATAAAACGCGTGGTCGGGACTAATTTTAACTATTGGTCCTTTTTCACAGAATCCAAAACATCCTGAAATCAAACACTTAACTTTATCTTGAAGATGATTCTCTTTTATTAGTTTATTAAATGTTTCAACTATTTCTTTTGATTCACTCGCCTGACATCCAGTACCGGAACAAACAGAAATTACATATTTATCACTATCAACATTGCCCTTTTTAATATCTAATAAACCTTCAAGATTTTTAGATAAGGTTAAAAATTCTTCAAATGATTTTAATCTTTCCATATTCACTGCTCCTGATATTCAGCTAAAATTTCTTTAACTGTCTCAACGGTGGCGTTACCGTAAGTTTTGCCGTTGACTTGGACTACTGGCGCTAAACCACAAGCCCCGACGCACCTTAAACTTGTAAGAGTGTATTTTCCGTCCTCGGTTGTTTCACCACACTTTATTCCTAATTGCTCTTCAAATTCAGCCAGAATCTTATCGGAACCACGAACAAAGCACGCCGTCCCTAAACAGACATTAATAACAAATCTGCCTTTCTTATTCATTGTGAAGAATGAATAAAAAGACACAACGCCATAAACTTTTGAAACGGGTATGGAAAGTTTTTTAGCGATGTGTCTTTGAACTTCTTCGGGAAGATAAGTAAAAAGTCTTTGAGCTTCGTGTAAAACAGCGATAAGATCGTGACTTGAATAATTATTATCTTCAATGAACTGATCGAGCGCTTTATAATTTGCGCTAATTTTTTCTTGATTATCAGCCATAAGCGTTTCTCCTTTTGTTTAATTATAGCAAAATGATTAAATCATGAAAAGTAAATAAAAGAGGTTTCATGAATTATATCTATGATAAATGTTTAAGAACTAAAGATATTTTGTTAATATATAATTATGTCTTATACTATACGACTTTCAGTACACGATGTTGTGGATACCCTTTTGCGCCAAGGAAGCATTGATACAAGAATATTTTCTAGTAGCACCATGCAAGAAGGTTCCCGCCTCCATTCCGTGTTTCAAAAAGAACAAGATGAAAATTATGACGCAGAAGTAAAATTAACTACTTCTTTTACTTTTGATAACATCACTTTTATCGTGGAAGGAAGAGCTGATGGAATTATTCTTTCGGAAAATAGTATTACAATAGATGAAATTAAAACTACCGTTGAAGATTTAGATAAATTTTATGAAGATAATAAGAATTGGCATTTAGGTCAAGCGAAGTTTTACGCATATATTTACGCTACTGATCACGCGATACAAGATATTAAAATCAGATTAACCTACATCTCACAAAACAACTTTAAAACGCGAAAATATGTCGTATTTAACTATAAAATTGATGAACTTAAAACTTTTGTCTTCAATTTAATGAATGAATACTATGAGTATTTAATCTTCTTTTTAGCGCAAAAAAGCGAAAAGAAAAATAGATTTGCGGCTTTAAATTTCCCTTACCCTGATTATAGGCTTGGGCAAAAAGAGATGATTGAAAAACTATATCTTGCCGCTAATGAACATGAATTTGCCTATATCGAAGCCCCAACAGGCACGGGAAAAACTGCTTCAGCTTTATATCCATATATAAAAATGCTTGGAAAAGAGGGGGAAAAGATATTTTATCTTACGAGCAAAAATTCTATTAAAATGGTCGCTTTAGATACGCTTCGTCACTTTAACGATTGTGGCGCGATGATAAAAGCTATAGCGATTTCTAGTAAGGATGCGATGTGTATCAACGAAAAGAAAAGGCACTGTAATCCCGATGATTGCCCTTACGCAAGAAACTACTACGATAAAATAAAAAATGTTGTTAAAGAAGCATTTTCTAAATACAACATTTTATCTTCATCGGATTTATTATTTTTAGGTAAAAAACACCAGATCTGTCCTTTTGAATTCCAATTAGATTTATCGATTTATTTTGATGTCATCATCGCTGATTATAATCACCTCTTCTCTCCTACTGCCCATCTTTCGCGTTTTTTTGATCAAGGAAATAAACCATATTATCTTTTAATCGATGAGTGTCATAATCTCCCGAGCCGTGTTCGAGATATATATAGTGGAACATTGGATTACTTCGATTTTAAAAAAGTTCATAAAGAATTAACTAGGCATATTAAAGGTACTTTAAAATTAAGAAAAGCTATAAAAAACATTCTAGATTATTTTGATGAATTGAATAATGGAGAATTAGAAGTGGTACAAAATACTGTACCACTTGAATCGATATCAACTTACTTTATATCTTTTTTAACTCGCTTTGATGATGAGTGTCGGGCTTTATTAAAAAACGATCCTGACTTGGTCTTTGATGAATTATTAGAATTATATTACAACGTTCATAATTTCTTAGAACTTCCCACCGACGATGATTCTTACGCTTATTATTGCTCTTTATATAATGGAAAAATCGTTAAGATCAATTCCTACTGCCTCGATAGTAGGCAGTATATAAGTAAAGCGAAAAGAATCTTTCTTAGCGGTGCGATGTTTTCTGCAACCTTAACTCCAAAAGATTTCTATTTCGATTTATTAGGCGTGGAAGAAAATTCAAAAGTATTGTTTTTACCTTCCCCATTTCCAAAAGAAAACTTCGGTGTTTTAGTAAATACTGTTATTTCAACCTTTTATAAAGATAGGAATAATACTATCGTCTATCTTCTTGATGCCATATTATCTTTTATTGATGCTCGAATCGGAAATTACTTCATTTTCTTTCCCAGTTATCAATATATGAGAACCTTCCTTGAACTCTTCCCCAAAAATGAACGCTACGACATTTTTGTTCAAGAGAGTCACATGAATGAAAAAGAAAGAAATGAATTTCTTAGTCACTTTTCATTAAATCCGAGCAAGATAACTTTGGGTTTTGTTGTGATGGGCGGATCATTTAGCGAGGGTATTGATTTAGTTGATGACCGCTTGATTGGTGCTATAATAGTCGGTGTCGGTCTACCGATGGTGTGCTACGAAAACGATATGCTTAAAGAATACTATAATAATGATGCTCGAGGATATGATTACGCTTATACCTATCCCGGGATCAATAAGGTTCTTCAAGCCGCAGGAAGAGTTATTCGGAGTGAAAATGATCGTGGGATGCTACTTTTAATCGATACTCGTTATCAAAACGAATTCTATCGAGAAATAATTCATAGCAAATATCCCCAAGCCAAGCTAGTCTTCTCATCGAACGACATAATTAGGTGCGCTAAAAACTTTTATAGCGAGGACAATAAATGAAATACGATTTAAACCATATTAGAAACTTTTCAATCATCGCTCACATCGATCACGGAAAATCGACTTTAGCCGACCGAATTTTAGAAAAAACCGGAGCGGTTAAAGTTCGTGATTTAAAAGAGCAACTTTTAGATGATTTGGAACTTGAAAGAAGAAGAGGCATAACGATTAAACTTAATGCTGTATCTTTAAATTATCGCGCTAAAAATGGCGAAGATTATTTATTTAATTTAATCGACACGCCAGGACATGTCGATTTTACCTATGAAGTTTCTCGTTCCTTAGCCGCTTGTGAAGGTGCTCTTTTAGTTATAGATGCAACTCAAGGAGTAGAAGCTCAAACTTTAGCTAACGCCTATTTAGCAGTAGATAACGATTTAGATATTCTTCCCGTCATCAATAAAATGGATCTTCCAAGCGCCGATTTAGAAAGAACGAAGGAAGAACTTATTGAAACTTTAGGAATTGATCCAAGTGAATCTATTCCTGTTTCCGCTAAAACTGGATACAATGTTGAAGCAGTTTTAGAAAGAATTGTTACTTCTCTTCCAGCGCCAAAAGGGGATTTATCTGCACCATTAAAGGCATTAATCTTCGATTCAAGATTTGATCCTTACCGCGGAGTTATTATTCTTTTCCGCGTGGTGGACGGAGTTATTTCTTTAGGTGATACCATCACCTTAATGAGCACACAAAAAGAATATCTTGTAACTGAACTAGGTATAAGAACGCCAAAAGAAGAAAGGGTCAACGAACTTCACGCTGGTGAAGTTGGTTATCTTTCCGCGCAGATAAAAGATATTCATGATGTTGTAGTTGGAGATACAATTACTTTAAAAGAAAATCCCACTTTAGCTCCTCTTCCTGGATACCGCAAATTAAACCCCATGGTATATTCTGGAATATATCCAGCAGACAACGATGATTTTGAAGCCTTAAGAGAGGCTTTAGAAAAACTTTCTCTAAACGATTCTGCTTTAGTATATGAACCTGAAACCTCAACCGCTTTAGGCTCCGGCTTCCGTTGCGGATTTTTAGGACTTCTTCATTTAGAAGTTGTTCAAGAAAGATTAGAAAACGAATATGGTTTAGATTTAATTTCAACTTCTCCGAGCGTTATTTATCACATTATAAAAAATGATGGAACAACTTTAGAAATTGATAATCCGTGTAATTTCCCCGAACCGATGAGTTATAAGGTTGCGGAAGAACCTTATGTTAAAGCCGAAATCATGACACCTCAAGCATATTTAGGGGCGATGATGAAACTCTGTCAAGATCACCGCGGAATCTATCAAAACATGGAATACTTAGATAGTAGCCGGGTGGTATTAAAATATAAGATGCCACTATCAGAAATTATATTTAATTTCTTCGACCGCTTAAAATCTGCTAGCGCGGGTTACGCTTCTTTAGATTATGAACTTATTGGATATGAACCGAGCGATTTAGTTAAGATGCAGATTCTTCTTAACGGCGAAGTGTGCGACGCTTTAACTAGCGTCGTGTTCAAAGATTTCGCTTATCGTCGCGGAAGATTTATCGTCGATAAATTGAAAGATGTCATTCCTCGTCAGCAGTTTGAAATTCCAATTCAAGCCGCGATAAGTAGTAAGATTATCGCTCGAAGCGATATTAAAGCATTAAGAAAAGATGTTCTAGCTAAGTGCTACGGTGGAGACATCAGCCGTAAAAAGAAGCTTCTTGAGAAGCAAAAAGAAGGTAAAAAGCGGATGAAGCAGTTCGGAAAAGTCTATGTTCCACAAGAGGCTTTCATCGCAATTTTGTCGATAGATGACGAATAATGTCAAGAATTAGTAGCATTATAGTATTTTATTAGTTGTTTGCTTTCATTTCTTTAGCAGATGTTTTATAATACACCCGAGGTAATACTATGGCAATGTTAGATGAACGCATTCGTTTTACTGAAGAGGCTTATGCCACTAAAGAAGAAGTAGGACAAGCTTATAACACGAGCTTGATCGATTCAATTTGGGACCGCATTATTAAATACCGGTCGCTTTACTCTATCGATTTAAATTTGCGCAATATCGATAAGAGCCCATTTAATTTAACTCTCACAAAGACTTTACAGGCGCGCATATCATCATGCGAAAGAAAGATAGTTAAGATTTTTATTAAGTATGATAAGTTAAACGAAGAGAAGAAAAAAGAGTTCAACGAGATGATGCTCTTGCGTTTCTTTAAAGAGTTAACTCCTATGGAAGAAAATGTCTCTCTTGATATGCTTCGTCACATCATCCGTAAAGACATCTCCGCCTTCCCTACTAATCTTTATCCTTTATATTACTATAGCTCTTCGTGGCAGTATTTCTTAAATCACTTCTATGACAACATCGATTCTTCTTTGCTCGCGCGCATTTATAAAATGATAATCGGTGAAGAAGATGAAAATGTCACTGAAGTTTTCCGTAAAGAAGAACTTGAAACTCCACATTATTATCAAACTGATTACATTTATAAAGCCGCGCCGACAGAAGAACTTCCTCGTCTTGTTGAAGAACTTGTTAACTTTGCTCGTCAGGATAATCTTTCACCCTTACTAAAAGGAATAATATCAATTTTTTACATCAAATATATTAAACCGTTTGGTTATTGTAACGAAGAAGTAGCTTCAATATTTAGTAAATTCATCCTCTCCAAAGATGATTTTGATAAGGCTGGGTTCTTCATTATCTTTGAATCATTAGCCTTTGATAATTCAGAAAACTCAAAGAATTTGATGAATTTAGTTCAAAAGACTCTCGATATGACTTATTACGTCATGCACTACTTTAGCTTCATTGAAGATGATGTTAGTTATATCTTAGATATTCTCATTTCTTTAGAAGGAAAGCAAGTTGAAGAAGAGTGTAACGAAAATAACGATATACAAGAAAACGAAATAAAGATTAAAACAGTTTCTCCAACGATATTCTATAAACCGGAAACGAGTGAAGTAAATAATATTCCTTCAGATTTAAAAGGAAAAAGCGAAGTTGCTCTTCCCGTCTTCCCGAGCGGAGTTGATTCTAACGCGGTTGAAGGAATTGTTGAAAATCTTTTAGAAGTTTATCCGTATTTAAAAAGAAACCAAGCTCACTTCTACGCTAGTCACTGTACGATAGGAAAACACTACACCATTGCTCAGTATAAGAAAGAAGAAGGCGTAGCTTATGAAACGGCAAGAACATCGATGGATTTCCTTGCTGACCAAGGATTTTATAAAAAATCACAAGTTAGAAATAAATTTGTGTACACTCCGATTCCTCGGAGATAAAAAGGAGGTTAATTATGGGTTTTATTATTGTTGGTGTTATTATCGCATTAGGTCTAATAGCTTTTCTTTTAAGAAAATATGTTCCAGCTTTTAAAGGTGATAACAAAGATAAACAATCTCGAAAAGAGATAGCTGAAGAAAATGTTAGTAAAGTTGTTGTAGATCCCGAAAAGGATATAACTACGAAAGAAGAAAAGAAAGCATCTTTGCGCAAAGAAATTAAAAAGATTAAACAAGAATCCTTAACCGAGGAAGAAGAAAATGAAAAGATAAGTAAACTTCTTGAAGACTCCGGTTACGATGAGGATTCCCTTGAAGATGATGAATGATAAACTAGATCCATTAGCCTTATATATTCATATCCCTTTTTGTCATAACATTTGTTCTTACTGTGACTTCCCTAAAGTTTTTTATCATGAAGAACAAGCTAAAAAATATGTTGCTGCATTACTTAAAGAAGTAGATACTCTTCCTCATAAAAAATTAAAAAGCATTTATTTTGGTGGAGGAACTCCACTTTCTTTACCTTATGAACTTTTAGAAAAAATCATAATAAAAATAGAAGAAAAATTTGATTTATCTTCTCTAAAAGAATTTACTGTTGAAACAACTCCTGAAGCGATTGATATTAATCACCTTTCACTTTTAAAAAAGCACGGAGTTAATAGAATTTCTATCGGTGTACAAACATTTAAAAAACTATCATATTTAAACCGTCATCATACT
>DNJQ01000144.1 GCA_003497225.1 Bacillota bacterium
TGGCGGATTTTGAATTATTTATATATAAAGTGTATAATTAATATAATAATTTCAATTATTACTTAGCTAGGAGAATAGTTATGTCCAAAAAGAAAAAAGAAGAAGTGCAAACTGAAACTGAAATTAAAGAAGAAGAACACTCTAGTAAGAGTGAAGTTTTACATCGTTTACACAAAAAGAAAAAGAATAGCATTCCTAATCCAGAAAATATTTTAAATGAAATTAAAGCAAATAGCGAAAGTAAAGATGAAGTTCAACTGGCTAAGGAAAATGTTGAATCAGCATTGCGTTTAGCAGATGATGAAACTATTGAACTTAAGGTTATAAAAAAAGTAGAAGCAGATTCAGAAAAAAGAAAAAAGGTATTTAAATTCTTCCGTTTTAAAAAGAAAGAACAAGTTATTAAACCGAAGATGGATTTATCAAAGGCTACTCGTTATATACCGGATGTAGATGTTGGTTTAACTGAAGAACAAATTTCAGAGCGTATTAAAGACGGATATACAAATGAATCTAAAACTAGTTATACCAAAAGTATTGGAAGAATTTTTGTAGATAACATCTTTACGTTTTTTAACATGTTATTAACCATAATTGCCATAGCTCTTGTTTGTGTAGGATCTTATACAAATTTGTTCTTTATGGTTATAGCCTTAATTAATACTGGTTTTGGTATTTTCCAAGAAATCAGAGCAAAAATAACCATGGATAAATTGCGTCTTGTTACAGTTCCAACTACTAATGTTTTACGTAACGGACAAACAAGTACTATTCCTACTGAACAAATTGTACTAGATGACATTATGCTTTTATCAATTGGAAATCAAATTCCATCTGATGGTGTGGTTAAAAAAGGTATGATTGAAGTAAATGAAAGTTTACTTACTGGTGAATCTCTTCCTATAAAAAAGAATATAGGTGATACAGTGTATGCTGGATCTTTCGTTGTTTCCGGTTCTGCAGCAGTTCAAGTAGAACATATCGCTGATACTAACTACTCCTCCTCTATTCAAAATATGGCTAAACAATATACTAAGCCAAAGTCAGAATTAGTTAGAGCACTAAATACAATTATTCATTCTATATCTTTCGTTGTTATCCCCTTAGGTGCAATTCTCTTTTGTTTAAACTTCTTTAATTCAGGAGATATTCCTTTATTTAATAAAGTAAAAGAAGCGATAGAAGCAACAGCTGGATCATTAATAGGAATGATTCCTGCTGGAATGTATCTTCTTACTACTTTTGCCTTAATGGCTGGTGTATTACGTATTAGTAAACGTAGAACAGTAGTTAGAGAACTTTACTGTATTGAAATGTTAGCTAGAGTTAATGTTTTATGTTTAGATAAAACTGGAACATTAACTGATGGTACCATGAATGTTAATGAAGTAGTTGTAATTGATGATACTTATGATGTGCCTGAAGTTATGGGTTCTTATTTATCTGTCTTTGAAGATAACAACCAAACTTCAATAGCTTTACAACAAGCTTTTAGTTATAACTCAAAATATCGTGTTATTGATAAAATTCCTTTTTCTTCCTCGCGTAAATATTCAGCAATATCTTTTGAAAACATCGGGACATTCCTTTTAGGTGCTCCAGAATTTGTTTGTAATAATATAGATGATACGCTTCAACATCTTATAGCTGAAAAACAATCTAAAGGTTTCCGTGTCCTCTTATTTGGTCACACAAATGCAATAATTAAAAACGAAAAAATCTCAGGCGTAGTAAGGCCTGTAGCAATCTTTATCTTAATGGATCACATCCGTCCAGAAGCCCCAGCTACAATTAAATGGTTTAATGATAATGATGTTGAAATCAAAATCATCTCTGGTGATAGTCCATTAACAGCATCAGAAATTGCCGCTTCTTGTGGTGTAATTAATGCATCTAACTGGGTGTCACTTGAGGGATTAAGTATCAACGAAGTTACTGAAATAGCAGATAAATATACAGTCTTCGGTCGAGTTTCACCAGAACAAAAAGCCGCTTTAATTAAAGCCTTAAAGAACAGACAAAAAGTAGTTGGAATGACTGGTGATGGTGTTAACGATATCTTAGCTATGAAAAGTTCTGACTGTTCTATTGCTATGGCTTCTGGTGCTGATGCAGCAAAATCAGTTGCTCACTTAGTATTACTAGATTCTAATTTTGCTTCCATGCCAAAGGTTGTTGAAGAAGGTAGAAGAGTTATTAATAACATTCAAAGATCTTCTTCACTATTCTTGATGAAGACATTATTTACAATTGCTCTTACTATCTTTGTTATTATTTCAAACCTCTTTGGATCAAAGATGACATATCCATTTGCACCAAAGAACCTCATGATTCTTGAAGTATTCTGTATCGGTGTACCTTCGGCTATTTTGGCTTTGCAGCCAAACAAGAACCGCATACATGGGCACTTCTTAAGAAACGTTTTATTATCTTCTTTACCTGGAGCAATTCTATTACTAGTAGCTGTAGCACTAAGTATGATTCCAGGAAACTATGGCTTCTATGAATCAACAATAACAGCTGAAAGTTTAAGAACAATGTCGATAATCTGCATGGTAATTTGTGGACTAGCAATACTTTATCAACTATGTAAGCCTTTGGATTTATATCGTTCCATTTTGGTTATTACAATGTGCATTTGTGCCACATTATCAATATTCATCTTACCAGAAAACTTTATCGGAATTGATTATACTTTACTAAATAAGATTCAATGGTTAATGGTTTGCATTATCGGTTTTTCTTCAATTCCTTTAGCCGCTGGTTTAGATAGTATTTCTAACAAATTAAAGAACAACTAAGTTTGGCCAACTGCCACTTT
>DNJQ01000148.1 GCA_003497225.1 Bacillota bacterium
GAGATGGCAATAGGGGAGATGGCGAAAAAAACATTAACATGACAAAAGATAATGTATAATATATAATAAATATATACTTTTAAGAAGGAGTAGTTATTATGAAGAAAAAAATTATAGGAATTATGTCACTCACCGCTTGTTTATTAACAGGCTGTACGATATCTGGTGGTTCAACATCAAGTTCTACTAATACATCTTCACCAGTTCACACATCTTCACCAAAGGAGACTTCTGTTTCGTCAAGTCCGATAAGTCCTACTTCATCATCCCCATCAACTTCTTCTTCTAGACCAACCTCCACACCTTCCTCTCCAATAAGTCCATCTTCACCTAGTTCTCCAACCTCCCCATCTTCATCTCCTAGTTCGCCTTCATCTCCTAGTTCACCTTCTTCCCCATCTTCTTCCCCATCTTCGCCTTCATCATCCCCAAGTTCACCATCCTCTTCTCCAACTAGTGTTCCAGACGATGGAATAATGCGTTCAAGAGATAATAAAGTTTATCCTATAGGTACCAAAGATCGTCCATTCTCTACTGGAGTTTGTACATCATTAAATATCTATATACTAGAAATGAATAAAAAATATGGCGATTCAATATTAGTTAAATGTGGTACAGCTAGTAAAGCAACAGATTTCACCATGCTTATTGATGTTGGTGATATTGGTGATGGAAATAATGTCAAAACTGCTTTAAAAACTTATGCCAACAATGAAATAGATTTTGCAGTATTTACTCATGGACACGCTGATCACATAAATGGATTTAAAAATACTGTTAGTTCTGGAGTAGATACAGTTACAATTAAAAACTTCCTCGACTTTGGATATAAATATTCAACCGGCTCATATGTAACTTATTATGAATCATATAGGGATAGATATATCAAAGAAAAAAATGCTAATTATTGTACTGCCATAGATGCAGTAAATAATAGAGTTTGTTCTTCAACATATTATTTAGCTCAAGATTTAACATTTGAAGTTTTAAATACCGGCGAATATATAACTGATCCAGCTACTGTTGTAGAAAATGAAGGTGCCAATGACACTTCCATTGCCGGAATATTGCACTATAAAGACTTCTCTATCTTCCTTTCAGGTGACTTAGATAAAGAAGATTCCTTACTTCGCAATAATCCTGATCTACCCCAAGTAGATGTTATGAAAGGTGGACATCACGGTTCAGACACTTCAAATTCAGTAGCATTATTAAATAAATTAAAACCTGATAATATCGTTATTTCTGCTGCCGCTGTAAATATCGGTGGTAATATTGATGGAAGAGCTAATGATCATCCTAATCCTGTGGCAATTAAAAATATGCTAAATAGTACAGCTGGAGATAATATTTACTGCAATATGACAATGGGAACTATCGATATTAATGTTAATCCTTCTAATTCTACTTATACTATTTCTGGATTAGGTGCAAAAAGACTAGTTTATGAAGATACAAGTATCGACCAAAGTTTAGAAGCTAATAAAAAACTAATTGATACCTATTTCTATAATTCAGTAGTAATTACAAAATACGGAAAGACATTGAAAGATTTAGTAGAAGGAAATTAGAATGAAAAGAAAAACACTAATAGCTTCATTAATTACATCCATTGTTATTATTGGTGGAATAGTTGTTGGAAGTATTTTAATACCTAAAAGCAAAGAAGCACAAATTAATCTTTATGTTGTAGAGACCAATACAAATCCTGGAACAAATGGTGGTCAAGCAGTTTTGGTTAAAGGAAAAAAAGCCAATGTTTTAATAGATACTGGCTCAACTTATTATAGTGAATCACTTACCTTAAACAAAGTTTATAACACCTTTAATAACGAGATTGATACTTTAGTTTTAACTTCTCTTGCAGATGAATATAATGGTGGTTTAATTAAGTTTTTTACCTCAGAGCGTTATTCAATTCCCCATGTAAAAAATCTTTATTATCCGGGTTATAAAGTAGATAATGATACTTCAAAATATTTAGAAGAAACATTAATACCACAGTTAAAGCAAAGTGGAACAAATGTTTGTACGGCAAGTGATGTAATTAATGGTGTAACAACATGTAAAGGACTTATTGACATAAGTGAAAACTATGAAGTTCAAATTTTAAATACAGGATATTACACAACTGAAGAAATAACTAGTGAAGATATTAATCTTCATAATATGGTTGTTTCAGTTAATGGTAAAAGCAATAATTTTCACTTTATATTTGATGGTGGTTTAACCGATGTGAGTTTAAAAAGCTTCAATACTTATTATCCAGGTCTAGTTAATAATGTTGATGCTTGGCTTTTATCAAATCAAAAAATAGAACCTTACATGAACTGTGAATATTATCTTGGCTTTAAACCAAAAACCACAGTATTCACTGCTTCATCCTACGGACAAACTAGACCAAGTATTTATAACCGTTTAACCTCTGAACAATTTAAAACATTACTCAATATCTCAGGAAAAAATATTTATAGCACTCTAACCATGGGAACTATTAATATCGGAGTAACTAAAAATGGTAAGATGTCATTTAAAGGTTCAGAAGTAACAATGTATAAAGCGTTAAACAATACTGAAAATGAACGTTTTATATATTCTGATCTAGTAAGAAATAATCAAAACTTCGCTAATATTGTAAAAGAAGTATTAGGAATTGATGTTTC
>DNJQ01000140.1 GCA_003497225.1 Bacillota bacterium
ACTTGCCCTCTCGCATATTCTCGATCTCATGAGTGCTAGTATGGGAGGTGGCGTGTGTTCTACATTTTTCGATAATTCATATAATTTTATTATGAATATCAAAAATAAAGTAACAAAAGTATGTAAATATGGTTATGATTTTATAACTAAAAACATTTTAATTTTATTATTGTACCAACTAGCATTAACACTATTAGTACCAACAACTATCAATCGAATTTTACTTATAGCTTTAGCGTCATTATCGTTTATTAAGATATGGTTGAAGAAATAAACTTCGCCACTTTCTCTACTCTATTTAAAAATCTTATAGCTTTTGAAGTATCATCGATATCTTCTTTGATACCAGGTTTATTTTCTTTTTGAGGTATAAATAATAGAGTTAGTAGCTCATATATTTCGTATTTGCTCATTTGATATATTGAAAAGTATTCTTTTAAAAATACTGTCGAATCAATTGTAAATGAAACCTTATCATCAAATAAAAATAGTAGATCATTTACAGGAGATGCCAAAGCCATTTTATCTAATGATAATATCTTTTGCGCTCGTACTAGAATATGTCTATAATCAAAATTTTGATAAGTTAAACAAAGGTGCAAATCAGTAGCGGTTTTATATGCTTCATCTAAATCATCCAAATACTTTTTCGCGGTTTGTAAAGCCAGATGAAAGTGCTGATAATTCATATAAAAATACCAGTCTTCAGGAGAATGATAATCTTCTCTTTCAATTCTTTTAACTCTAAACAAAAGTTCATTCTCTTTATCATCAATTTGTTTTTGAAGAAAATCTAATTTATCTACGAAGTAACCATCCGCTACATTAACAGGAAATGAAGAAAGACTATGAAGTTCGGCTAAAGCTTTGGTGTAAAAATGAAGTCTTATATCTTTGTTTAAGACACTTTCATCATCATAATAATGATATAATGCATACCTTTTATCTTCATCATATAACAAGTAATTTCCTTGTTTGGTTAATACTGGCAGATGAAAATAATCAATTGAGAGCATCTTTAAACGGATAAAAATGTTCTCAATATATTCATCATCATGTTTTTTTAATAAGAACGCTTCTTCTTCCGTAAAGACTTTATATGTTTTATCGGATAACTTTACAAGTCCTAGAAGAGTTATTCCATAGTTTTCTTCTATCAGTTCCTTTTTCATTTAGGTATCTTTACTAGTTTTCCCTTGAATAGCTTTTCGTCTTTGTTGTTACTTTTAAGTAAGTCTAAATCAACGTTAAACTTATTGGCAATATCTTCATAAGTTACTTCTTCTCTATCTACTTTATAAAAGAAATATGCAATTTTATATGTCTCTTTAAAAAGTTTTTCATTCTTCTTTTCACTACTTATATCTTTGGTTTGTTCTTTATTTTCATCAATATTTCGTTCTTCAACTTTACTTACTATCACCGGTTCTAATTCTATTGATGACTCTTCTTCTTTTACTTCTTCAATAGGTTCAACATTATCAGTGGTTAAAGGAACAAGTTCATCAGCACCAATTACTTCGACGTTTTCGGAGTTTAAAAGTTCATTTATCATTTCTTGATCAACTTTATACTCTTCTTCATCGTTTCTATTTAAGGCTTTCATTAAGTCCTCTTCAATCTTTTCATCAGCTACTTCCTTAAATGAAATTACTTTTTCACCATTGCCTAATAGCTCATAGCGAAGGGTGAACTTAACTAAACGTTCATCAAAGGTAACGATATAATCCTTAAACTGAAGTTTTAAATCTTGTGCGCAATCGATTTTAGCTAAGGAAAGAACAACATCTAAATCAATAACTTCAGTGCAATTTTTACTTTCTAGTTCAAAATTTACTTTGAAATTAATTTTAACCTTACCTTTACAATTAAGGTCATTTTGATTCATGTCATATTTGATGTCATCTTCAATATAGACATCTTTTATAGACTGTACCTTTTCAGGAAAAACAATAAGTCGACTAAGTGTGATGGGTCGCATAATAAAAACCTCCTACTTAAATATAGGAGGCTTAATGATTAAAAATGATTAATTAAGCGATAAAACTTTTCGCAATATCTTTTCTTAGTTCTTCAATTCCCATTTTAGTTAAGGAAGAAACATAGAAAACTTCATTTTTACTAAAGGTAGTATTTCTAACTTTTTCTGCTACTTTTCTTTCAGAAGAATTTAATTTATCCATCTTTGAAAAGACGATCTTCATATTTAGTTTATAAGAAGAAATCATTTCAAATAAATCGAAATCATCTTCTTGCAGTTTTCTTCGAGGATCAAGTAATAAATACACTGCTTTAATCTTTCCTTTAACACAGGAAAAGAACTCAGCTAACATATCGATGAAGTTTAATGCTCCAGCATATCCATAACCTGGGGCATCAACTAAATAATATTTATCTTGAATATCAAGGTAATTTAATAGTCTCGTTCTTCCCGCCTCTTTGGAAACCTTCATAAGTTTCTTATTATCACAAAGAGTGTTAACTAAAGTTGATTTACCGGCGTTTGAACGTCCGATAATAACAACGATAGGACGATCAGAAAGGAACGTCTTTTGAGAATTAGCGGAAAGCAAAAACTTTGCTTGACGAAAATCAATCATCTACTTTCTTCTTCTCTTCTTCCTTTTCCTTAGGAGATTTTTTTGGTGGAACATACTTTTTAATCTTTTTTAAGAAGATGTGAGGAATAATATCTTCAACAGTCTTACATTCAATGATCTTTAAGTTGTCCTTTACTTCACTAGGAAGCTCTAAAGTATCGTTATGGTTGTCCTTAGGAATTAAAACAGTTTCCATGTGTTCACGAACAGCAGCTAAAGTCTTTTCACGAAGTCCTCCAATTTGCATGGAGTTCCCGCGAAGATCAACTTCACCTGTCATCGCTACAAGGTTATTAACTGGTGTATCAGTAATAGCAGAAAGTAACGCAATAGTAATAGCGCAACCAGCTGATGGACCATCTTTTGGTACTGCTCCTTCCGGGCAATGGATGTGGAAATCATGGGTACTAAAGTATTTTTGATCATAACCATATTTTCTTGCCAAAACTTTAACATAACTAAAGGCGATGGTGATTGATTCTCTCATAACATCACCTAAATTACCGGTACGGACTAAAGATCCATTTCCATCGGTAACATTACATTCAATAGGTTGGATTTCTCCACCATATGAAGTATAAGCTAAGCCATTAACAATACCGACTTGGTCTTTAACAACTTGAGTGTGGAAGAATATCGGTTTTTTAAGATATTTCTCTACCACTTCGATCGTTACTTCAAATGGGGTAGCAACTTTACGTGCTAAATACTCAACTGAGAATTTACGCATGATAGTTCCAATCTTTCTTCTTAATTCACGAACACCTGCCTCACGAGTATAACTATCGATGATGTACTCTAAGCTTTTATCGGTAAAGTGAATCATATCTTCCGTTAAACCATTAGCTTTAAGCTCTTGTTTAATGAGGTGATTTTTCGCGATGTGCATCTTTTCGTATAAAGTATAAGTATTTAATTCGATTAACTCTAAACGGTCACGGAGTGGGGGTGGAACTTCGCTAAGATCATTAGCGGTACAGATGAATAAGACATTTGATAAATCAAACGGCATATCCAAATAGTGATCTTCAAAGTAGATATTTTGTTCAGGATCAAGAATCTCTAAACAGGCCGCTGCTGGATCACCATGATATCCTCCGCCTTCCATCTTATCGATTTCATCGAGTAAAAAGACAGGGTTATTGGTGCCACAATTTGCGATACCTGAAATTATTCTTCCAGGAAGAGCCCCAACATAGGTGCGGCGGTGACCGCGAATTTCTGATTCATCATATACGCCACCTAAAGCGAATTTAACAAATTTACGGTTCAAGGCTTTAGCAACAGAAATAGCTAAAGAAGTTTTACCTGTTCCTGGCGGGCCATAAAGACAAAGAATAGGAGCCTTTAATGATTTAGTTAAATTTTTAACTGCTAGATACTCTAAAATTCTTTCTTTTTGTTTCTCTAAGCCGTAATGATCATCATCTAAGACTTTTTTAACGACATTTAAATCTTCATTATCTTCCGTTGATTTTTTCCACGGTAATTTAATGATTAAATCCAAATAATTGCGGCAAATAGCGGCTTCTTGATTAGCGTAACCTAAAAGTTTTAATCTATTGGTCTCGGTTCTAATGCGGTCTAAAACATATTGAGGATAAACTTTTGTTCCTTCCTTTAATGCTTTAGTATATTTTGCATCGCTATCATCGCCATCAAATTCTTTAAGTAATTCACGAAGTTGTTTGGCTTGTTCACGAAGTACGTATTCTCTTTGACCACGCTGAATAGCAGAATTAGTTTTCATATCTACTTCGCTACGAATTTGTGGAGTTAAATTAGCCATATTTAAAGCATCAATAACGATAGAATAACGCATGGTAGCATTATTTTCTCTTAATAAACGAAGCTGAGTGTTATCACTAAGTCCAAACTCGTGAGCGTAATAATATGGTCTAATATCGTAACCTAAATGAGACGGAATATCGATTGGTTTTAATCCCGGATAAAAATTTCTAATCGTCGAATATATATCGATAATGCGCGATTCAAAATGTGCTAAATCGGTTGTTGAAGAATCAAAGTCTTTTCTTTCTTCGCACTCAACTAAGATGCAGTCGCGCTCCTCTGAAACATATACTTCATTAATAATAACCGGATATAAGCCAGTAAATACTACTTCAGTCGCATCGATATTTTCATTATTAAACATCTTTCTATCTTCGCGAACTTCACAGCAGCATCCGACACTGACGATTGATGGTTTATCAATTTTTTCAAAAGCATCGAAATCTAAAAATGGTTCGACGCTATTTGCATAAACTATAGCGCATTTAACACCAGGTTTAAGTTTATTCTTTATTTTTTTTAAATATTCGTGAGTGATGGGCACTGAAACATCGATATATGGCAGTGCAACACCTTTTGTAATAGGGATTAGTAATAGGGTCATGTTCCCTCCTTCCTTATGATGACAAAATCGGCGGGAAATATCCCATTCCCGCCACTATTTTAGAATTTAAGCCTCTTTCTTGGTCGAAGCAGCAGTTTTTTTAGTTGTTGTTGTTTTCTTTGTTGCCGGTTTTTTCTCAGCAGTTTTTTTGACCGGGGCCTTTACTTCTTCTTTTTCTTCTTCTTTTGTTTCTTTCGCTTTACTAGCTTTAACTGGATTATCCTTCAAAAGACAATCGACTAACTTTGTATTCATGATAGTACGATATAGTGAAGTCATGACTTCTTGAGCTCTTGGATCATTAGGATTGGCTTTAAACTTTTTAATAAAGTCTTCATACACTTTTTCGCCTTTTCCAAAGTTATCAAGGTCTTCTTCAGTAACATTGAGCTTATATTCTTGACAAAGCTTTTCATAAACTGCAACTCTTCTAATATCTTGTAATGAAGTTGCCTCACATGATTTTTTAACATCATCGAGCGAAGTCTTTGTGATACGGCAATAATCTTCAATAGTTATTCCAGCTGATGAAGCGATGTTTTTAATCTCTCCTAGTTGTTTAGCATATCTTGCTTCGTTTTCATAATCAACTAGGGCTTGATTAACGATGACTTTACTTCCTTCATCGATCTTTTTCATTAAAGAATCGAACAATCTATTCTTATAATTGATTTCTTCATTAGCTTGAAGTTTCTCTTTGATTTTCTTCTTTAAATCAGCGAGGTTTTCCGCACTATATTCAGTGTCGTTTTTAGCTAATTCATCATTTATTTCTGGATAGACTTTTTGTTTGATTGCAATAACTTTAACATCAAAATGTGCTTTCTTATTGGCTAGTTCAGCTAAATAATTCTCAGGGAAAACAATATCAACTCCCTTTTCTTCTCCAACTTTGACACCAACTAATTGATCTTCAAAGGTATCGACAAAAACTTTTGAACCTAACTCTAAATCGTAACCTTTTAAAGTTCCACCTTCAAAGCTCTTATTATCGATATAGCCAATAGCATCGATAGTAACTATATCGCCCTTAGCGGCAGCATAATCACCATCTTTTTCTTCTAATACGCCTTGATTTTCACGTATTCTTTGAAGAACTTCATCGACATCTTTTGTTCCGATGGTATTTTTCTTAACATCGGTAACAAGTTTTTTATAATTTCCTAAAGTTACAACTGGTGAAGATATACATTTATAGGTAAGAACATATTTATCTTCCTTTTTATCATAATCAACATTAATAGTTGGTTGTTTTGCTAAAGAGATTGATGTTCCTTCAGGTGCACCGCTTAATAATGTCTTATTGGTATCTTTAACCATAAGTTTTATCATACGGTCATACATATCTTCAGCCTTGATATATTTAACAGCTTCACTAAATGGAGCTTTTCCTTTACGGAATCCTTTAATTTGAACATTCTCTGCTAATAAACGCTGAGCTTTTTCAATGTATTTTGTGTAATCAACTCTAGCATATTCACACTTAACGGTTAAGATGCCTTCTTCATTCAAGTCAAATGTCTTATTCATTCTACTTCCTCCAATAAACAATCGCAAAATATTATAATCCCAAGTGCTAAAAAAATCAATCACGAGGGTCAGTAATTATTTTGGGTAAATGCCAAATATCGCGGTTATACTCTTCAATCGTACGATCTGAAGAGAAATAAGGCGATTTAGCGATATTAACTAAACACATCTTCGCCCATCTATGACGGTCTTGATAAAGCTTTTGAACACATTCTGAAGCTTTAAGATAACTCTTAAAGTCAGCGAGAATGAAATATTCATCACCATGATACATCACTTCATCAAATATCATTCTAAATTGTTCGGTATTAGATGAGAAAGTTCCATCAACGAGCGAATCGATAATCTTTTTTATAGCGGGATCAGAATTATATAAATCCCACGGATTATAAGAACTATGATATTTAATCTCGGTAATTTCATCTTCGTGTAAACCGAATATCACCGCATTATCATCACCAACTAAAGATTTAATCTCAACGTTCGCGCCATCAAGCGTTCCTAAAGTTACAGCGCCATTAATCATGAACTTCATATTCGATGTTCCACTAGCTTCTTTTCCCGCGGTTGAAATTTGTTCAGAAACATCAGCGGCAGGAATGATGCATTCCGCTTTACTAACGCCGTAATTTTCAATAAATACAACTTTCATATATTTATTTACTTCCGGATCATTATTTACTTTATTCGCAACTGCAAGAATGAGTTCAATGATCTTTTTGGCATAAACATAACTAGGAGCAGCCTTAGCGCCAAAGATAAATGTCGTTGGATAAATCTTAAAGTTTTTATCCATCTTAAACATATTGTAGTAATGAATGATCTTAAATACGTTTAATAACTGTCTTTTATAAGCGTGAAGTCTTTTAATTTGAACATCAAAGATAGAGTTTTTATCAACATCAATATTATTCTCTTTCTTGATAAGCTTAATAAGTCTCTCTTTATTCTCAAGTTTAATATCGTTAATAGTATCTAAAACATTTTCATCATCGAGATATTTTTCTAATTTAGATAATTGATTGATATCAGTAACCCACTTATTTCCTATTAACTTTGTAACATAAGAAGAAAGTTTTGGGTTAGCAGATAAAAACCAACGACGATGTGTTATTCCATTTGTTTTATTATTAAACTTATTGGGATAAATGTAATATAGTTCTTTAAATGTTTGCTCTTTTAATATGTTAGTATGAAGATTAGCAACACCATTAACAGAAAAACATACGTGAATGGCCATTTGGCACATATTGATGTTTCCATCTTTGATGATTAAAGAATTTTGAATGACATTTTCGGGAAGATTTTGTTCGCGCATTTTAATTATCATGCGACGATTAATTTCTTCAATAATCATATAGATTCTTGGACATAAATTAGCGACGTAGTGAACTGGCCACTTTTCAAGTGCTTCAGCCATAACTGTATGATTAGTAAAGGCGAAACATCCTTCACAAATTTTATATGCTTCATCCCAACCGTAACCATGTTCATCCATTAACAAACGCATGAGTTCAGGAATTGCCATAATTGGGTGAGTATCATTTAATTGGAAGACATATTTTTCTGGAAGATTATCGTAGGTGTGATAAGCGCGATAATGTGAGCGAAGCATGCTCTGCATGCCAGCTGAAACTAAAAAGTACTGCTGACGGAGGCGCAAAAGTCTTCCTTGTTCGGTTGAATCATCTGGATAAAGTCCGTGAGTTAAATCTTTAACAAATGATAAATAACCAGCAAAATCGTGAGTGTTAGGTAACTGTTCATCGGAAGGTTCAGCAGACCATAAACGAAGCGTGTTAGTGATGTGATTTTTATAACCAACAACAGGAATATCATAAGGAATGGCTAAAACGGAAAGGGCGTTAACCGTGCGTGAACGGATTTGTCCATTCTCATCTTGATAAGTTTCAGCATTTCCATAAAACTTAACTTCAACTGAATGCTTAGGTTTTCTAATTTCCCAAGGATTACCATTTAAAAGCCATTGATCAGGAACTTCTTCTTGGTGTCCATTAACAATTTTTTGACGGAAGAATCCGTAGTCGTAACGGATGCAGTTTCCGTGTCCTGGTAAGGATAAGGAAGCGATTGAATCTAAAAAACACGCGGCTAAACGACCTAAACCACCATTACCAAGTCCAGCGTCGCTCTCTTGCTCTTCAAGTTCATTAAAATCGATGCCTAAATCAGCGAGACCATCTTTAACGATGTTATATATTCCAAGGTTTATTAGATTAGATGTTAATAAGCGTCCAATCAAGAACTCCATAGAGAAATATATAAGCTGTTTAGCTTTTTGCTTATTCACTAATTCTTTACAAGATTTAGCATCGACATTCGCGTAATCACGAACCATCGTTCCTAAAACGTCGTAGCATTCAGAAATATGGGAATCCGATGGATCACGGCCATATTTTTCGACTATTCTTTGACAAAATTCCTTCTTAAAATTCTCTTTTGATGAAAACATTTTACTCTCCTTAGTTTTTCTTCGTAGTTTTAATGCTTGATGAAGCATTCTTGATATTTTCAGCATTTACCTTTCTAGGCGCACTCTTTTTAACGTAACGCAGGAAGATACCAGCGAATGAACCTAATTTAATCGTTAAGCGGCAAGACTGATTTTGATATTCCCCTACTATCGACTTTAACGGCATATAGTTACACTGGTTCCATCCACCATAAACATCCTTATCGGTATTAATAACTTCTTCGTAATCGCCTTCATAAGGAACACCGATATCATAAACGGCGTAATAATTAGGTGTCATATTGAAGACGAAGATGAAGCATTCATCCTGGGCTTCTCTTTTAAAGACGATGACCGATTGATCGGAATTATTGCACGATATCCACTGGAAGTGCGCTGGATTATATTCTTCAAAATAAAGCGCTGGGTGATTTCGATAAACGAGGTTTAAATCGCGGATTAAGCGCGATACTGAATCGTGCTTAGGGAATGATTTTAATTCCCAAGGAAGACTTTTGTGCTCGTTCCATTCATCAAATGACGCCAGTTCATTGCCCATAAAGTTTAATTTCTTTCCTGGGTGAGCGAATTGATAAGCGTATAAATTTCTAACTCCAGCGAACTTATCATCGTAATTTCCCCACATCTTATTGATGATCGTTCCTTTTCCAAAGACCACCTCATCATGAGATAAGGGCAAGACGAAGTTTTCGCTATAAAAGTACGCCATCGAGAATGTAAGTTGATTATGGTGATAAGAACGATAGATAGGATCTTTAGCGTAATATTTTAAAGTATCGTTCATCCATCCTAAATCCCACTTATAGTCAAATCCTAATCCTTCATAACCTTTAGTAACGTGCCCGTACGCTGAAGAATCTTCAGCAATCATCATGACATCGGGGTGCATATCGTGAACTTTGTAATTAAGTCTTTTAACAAAATCCACTGCTCCAGTATTAATTCCTCGATCAGCATTTCCGTCATAATAAATGATGTTACTAACAGCATCGATTCTAATTCCATCGACGTGGAAATATTCGATAAAGAAATTAATGGAAGACATTAAAAATGAACGAACAGGATCTTTTCCTAAATCAAAGTTTTTACTACCCCACTGGGAATATTCATTTTCATTTCCATATTCATAAACAGTTGAACCATCAAATCGGGCTAAACCGTGAGGATCAACAGCGAAATGAACTGGAACAAAATCTAAAATAACTCCGATACCGGCTTGGTGCATGCGGTCGATAAAACTCATGAATTGTTTCGGATTTCCGTATCGAGAATCAACAGAATAATATCCAACAACTTGATATCCCCATGATCCATCAAAAGGATATTGAGTTATCGGCATTACTTCAACATGAGTAAAACCATTTTCGTGACAATAATCTATTAAGCGTGGAGCTATTTCTTCATAGGATAAATTGCGTCCATCAACCATACCTAACCACGAGCCGAGGTGAATTTCATATATTGATACAGGTCGATCGAAGTTTCTCGATCTTTGATTCATATAATCTTCATCGTGATAAATGAAGTTTTCAATATCAAATGTTCTTGAACACGTTCCCGGTCTTAATTCAGAAAAAAATCCTACCGGGTCACATTTATCAAGGAATGATCCATCTTCAGCTTCAATGTGATATTTATAGGACTGGTATTCTTTAACTTCGGGAACAAAAATTTCGTATAGTCCTCGATCATCAACTTTCTTCATTTGGTGAGCAAAAAGATTCCAAGAATTGAAATCTCCAATTAAAGTTACACTTCTCGCCTTTGGGGCATAGACTCGAAACCATGCTCCAGAGACTCCCTTATTTTCTCCGAAATGACATCCAAGATGTTGGTAAGCTCTCGTTGCTTGACCGAGCAAATAATCATCAAACCAGGTATAAGCCATAATTCTCTCCTTATTGCTTTCGTATTATATTCTATCTTATTGTAGCCTTTTCTTCTAGCATAAGTATAAAATATCGCTTTCATTATTTATTATAAAGTGAAAATTTGCTTAATCAAACACTTTTATAGATATTTTTTCTTTAAGCAGCAAGTTCTTTTTGCTACAATTTAAACATGACATACATAAAACTTAAAGTTGATGAAGCAAAGATTGAAGAAATTCGTGATTTCTATGAGTGCGAATATAGTGAAAATCCTAGTAATCCTTATCTTCTCTTTCAAACAAAAACCGATGATGGTGTAATTGTTAATGCTTATAAAAGTAAAAACATGTTTACTATAGTTTTTTCTGGTGAAAAAGAAGCGACAATAAGTGAAGCTTCAATTTTTGAAGATGAAGAAATAATTATGGCATCACTTACCGAAGTTGAAGAAAATAAAAATAACAACGAAGATAATAGATTAAATGGTTATAAAGATTTAACTTCTCAAATCGGTTCTGATGAAGTTGGTGTTGGTGATTTATTTGGACCACTTGTTGTCTGCGCTTCTTATATTGAACCAAAGGATATACCTTTTTTAGAAAGTTTAAATGTTCAAGATTCTAAAAAGATGAGCGATAGTACAATATTAAGTATTGGAGAAGAATTAGGAAAGAAGATACGTTCATCTGTTATCGTTTGTTCAAGCAAAAAACTTTGTAGTTTAAAAGACCAAGGATGGTCGATGCACAAGATCATGGCAAATTTACACAATCAATGTCATCTAAATCTTATAAAATCAAATGCTATTCCTAATAATACTATAATTTATATTGATCAATTTGAATCTTCTGATCTTTATTTTAAATATCTAGTAACGCCTCGTCCAAAAGAAAGTCATCACATTCATTTTGAAACTAAAGGTGAATCTAGTTATCCTTCTATCGCCGTTTCTTCAGTTTTAGCAAGATATCATTTTTTACTTTCGTGGAATAAAATGGAAAAAGAGCTAGGCACTATTATTCCAAAAGGTGCTTCTTTAGAAGTTGATAAATGTTTAAATTCTCTTTTAAAAAAATATGATAGGGATTTTTTAGAACCTTATATAAAGACCTTTTTCCGTAACTATCAAGAAACTAAATATCAATAATTAGTAAAGTA
>DNJQ01000053.1:0-1248 GCA_003497225.1 Bacillota bacterium
AATTCTTTTTTATAGAAATTATCATTAAGTTTATTAGATTCAATCTTAGTTGCATGAGCATTTTCAATTGCAACTCCAACACTATTGTCATAAACCCTTTGAACCAATTTATTAATACCTTCTGATATAGATAGTAATTCTTCTGGTAAAGGCTTTAATGATTCGTTTTCAACATCATTCTTATAGTTATCTGTAACATTACCATCCATATTTATATATCCATTTTGAATTAAATAAAAATATATTAATCTTGCCTGCGATGAAGTAATAGTTACAACATTGTCTTTACCATTAATCTTAACTGATTTATTTATAAAGTAACTTTCAGAAATTTTAGTTGGTCTTTCAAATAGATTTTCAGAAATTTGAGCCTGTAGCCCTTTAACAAATGTGTCATAAGATTCATTAGTAATAACAGTTAATTTATTTACATCATGGAATTTAATATTTGTTATTGAAGAATCCATTCTCTCGCCATTTTTATTTACACAAATTCTTAATCCTCTTCCTACTTCTTGATGTCTTTGTACATCACTTGATGAATGTTTTAAAGTACATATTTGGAATACATTAGGATTATCCCATCCTTCTCTTAAGGCTGAGTGTGAGAAAATAAATCTTGTAGGTTCATCAAAAGATAGTAATTTTTCTTTGTCCTTAAGAATTAAATCGTAAGCAGATGTATCATCAGATTCATCTGTGCCTCGTCTTAAAGAAGAGTTGCACGATCTTCCTTTCTTATCTATTGAAAAATATCCATTATGAGTCTTTGAAACTTCAATTGATTTTAAATAATTATCATAAGGTGTATCACCTCTTGACTCCAATGCTTTAGTATACTCTTCCTCAAAAATCTTTCCATATTCGCCTAATGATTGATTTCCTTCATCATCATAGACACGATATTTATTGACCTCATCAATGAAAAATAATGATAAAACTTTTATTCCTTTATCATAAAGTTCCTCTTCCTTCTCAAAGTGAGATAATATTGTTTCTCTAATTTGTATTCTTCTAATATCTGTTTCAGAAACATCTCCGGTAGATTCGCCAATTTTCAAAATTTCACCATTTAAAAAAGTAACAGTTCCATAAATTGGATCAATGTCACTAATGGTATATCCATCTTTATATTGTTCCATTTCTTTTGAGGTTCTATATAGGTTATCTCCAACATCAAACCACCTAGTCTCTCTATTTATTGACCTATTATAATTAATTTCTAATTCAATTAATGCTCTTGGATTT
>DNJQ01000053.1:1531-3670 GCA_003497225.1 Bacillota bacterium
GTAAATATAAATAACCATTAGTTCCTCTCAGATTCTTAACTTGAAATCCCTTAACTTCAATCTTTTTGACTAATTTCTGATTATAAGCATCTAAGGCATCTAAAACATAAACCAAGTTATGTCGTTCTTTATGAGTAGCAGAATAGTTGATTACAAATAATGGTTCAAAATTCTTTAAAGATTCTTGCGTTGCATCACCGCCCATTTTCTGAGGTTCGTCAAGAATTAAAATAGGTCTATTTTTAGCGATAACATCAATTGGCTTTCTAGATTGGAAATCATCGATTTGCTCGTATATTCTTCTATTTTCTTGACTACGAGCATTAAAAGCTTGAATATTAATAATCATTACATGGATTGAATTATCTTTACTAAATTCATCAATTTGTCCAAGGTTTGATGAATTATAAATGAAATATCTAATTTTCTTTCCATATAATTCCATAAAGTGTTCTTGAGTTTGCTCCAAAGATTTTTTAACACCCTCACGAATAGCAATAGAGGGAACAACTATAATAAATTTACTCCATCCATATACTTTATTTAGTTCAAAAATAGTTCTAGTATAAACGTAAGTCTTCCCTGTTCCAGTTTCCATTTCTACGTCCAAATCAACCATTCCTAGTTTTTTAACTAAACAATTAGATTCGTGAAGATTAAATTTAGCTTGCACGCCTCTAATATTATTAAGTAAAGTTTTGTCATCAAGCTTAATCTTTGCATTAGCAAAACCAATATCATCTTCATTATCACCAAATATCTTCTTTTTTTCAATTGGATCTAAATCCAATAATGTCATTTGATCACTTCTATTTATTATTCCTAAATCCCTAGTATATTCAATACCAGTTTGATACGGCTGCCTTTTAAAAACATCAATCACAGAATTAACAGCATCGACTTGATACTTTTGTGTTTTAAACCTAAATTTCATATTATATTACCTTAATGATAGTTGATGGTGATACAGATTTAAAAATTTGTTCACAATTTATATTTGAAGAGTCATTGGTAAAACTTGAATCTTTGAAAACAGCATATAATGAATTAATCTTAGCTAATTCTTTAATGGTTTCATCGGTAACGTTATTATCAAAGCAAGCAACTATATCATTATCATTTACGACAAAGCATTTCTTTCCTGCTATCGTCCTTTCTTCTATTTTTGCAGAAAGTTCAACCCCCAATTCAAGCATTACTTGAAATAATAAATCTAAAGGCGTTCTGTCTTCCTTTACATTTCCAACCAACATGTCGAGTAAGCTTTGATCCATACTATTAGGATTATAATAAACATCAGTCATGTTTGAAGAATCTAACTTCAATACTCTAAACCCAACATCTAAATCAACAGCTGATATACCTGCTTCTTCTTTTATCTTTTTACCTGCTTTTTTTATTCTATCCTCGCCTAAATCACATATAGTTTTATATCCTGCTTCGTATGCTTTAGAATTTTCAGAACAAGCTTCTGGAATTTGAACTAAAATAAATTTTCTTTTGCCATGATCTTGCGAGTTTAATGAAAAAACGCTTTCAGCAGTCGTTCCAGATCCAGAAAAGAAATCTAATATAATAGCATCTTTATCATCTTTAAACTTTAATAAATAATTCATTAATGAAACTGGCTTAGGATAATCAAAAGATTTACTTCCAATTAGAGTTTCTAAATAAGCGCCAGCATTTTCAGTTGTATCTACACCAACACTTGCGTCTATAAAATTAGGTGGACATTCTGGATTATAATTGCTTTTCTTATATGAAAGAACTAATTGTCTGCTTAAATCCACTCTCAAATTTTCTTTTAAATTATGATTTAGAGTATCTTGAGTCCAAATAAACTTATTTGAGAATTCAACGTCATTTTTGTTTAATCCGTTTTCAACTATTAAATCATTTAACAACTCATTAGGAAATCTCTCAGTACCATAAACACCTTTTTTATAAACCCCATCATTTAAGGTAGTATGGATAGATCCTGCCGGAAATTTAAGTATCTTTATCGAGTTTTGTGGTTTTGTAAAAGGATCATTACTTGCACTATTTTTTTGAACTCCTTTATATTTGACATTGTCTCTATTTTTTTCATAGCAAACCACATATTCAATGTTTTTCTTAAATACTAGGGTCAAAAAGTGT
>DNJQ01000041.1:0-5501 GCA_003497225.1 Bacillota bacterium
ACACTTTGGATGGTACTCAAATGCACTTTTGGATTGTATTTTTCTGTACGATTAAAAGCATAATATTGATACATTCCAACCGTGAAATTAAAGCAATTTAGCGAAGAAACAATCTCTAACTTCGCAATGAAGTTGTTTCCTAAATTGATTTGTAAAACTGAGTATGTAGCTGATGCATCATTCCATGGGGATAGTGCTGATATGGCCCTCGAAGTTTGGGCTGTTCTTATCGTGACGTCTCGCATGTGCTCGACGTCACGATAAGAACCTTGGGAGACTAAATGCTAGTTAACGTTGCCAAAAAGTTAATTTTGTTAAAATGGCTACGTTAACTGGCAATTAACGATTATTTTCTATATGTATTTTTTATAGTTTTTAAAACTTGATCATTTTTAGCTTGCACTTTAACAATATTATTTATATTTATAATATTTATGTGATATAATAGCACGCGATGAAAAAATTTAGAGTCATTGAAGGTGGAAATTATGATGTAAAGGATTTATATTGTGGCGAATATATAGCTGCAAGTAACCTTTATGTTTTTAAAGAAGAAAAAGGTAAACAAAGTATAGAAATAAGAAAGACGGATTCTTTTGTAGAACTAGTTAGGCATGGTAAAGATATAGATATAAATGCAAAGCTAATTGAAAATAGAGTTTGCAAACTGCATGTTAAATTATTAACGAATAATTATGAAGGTGATTTTCCTATTTTAGTGAGAAAAATTCATATAGACTATCCGCGTGAGATAAATATTGTTTATCACATGCTAGATGATAAAAATTATCCAGCGGATTTAATTGATATATTGATTTCTGAAAATGTATGAGGTGAATATGGATAATATAGAAGAAAGTGTTAAGTTAGAATTTCAAAAAGCTCTTAAGAAAATTGGAGTTGATGTTGGAATTGAAGATATTGTTATTGAACATAGTAAAATTAAAGAGCATGGTGATTTAGCTACTAATATTGCTATGCGTATGGCAAAGCAATTAAAGAAAGCTCCGGTAGCAATAGCTAATGACATCATTGAATGTTTTGATAAAGAGACGTGCAATGTTTTAAAACTTGAAGTTGCTGGACCGGGTTTTATCAATGTATTTTTAAAGAATGATAGTCTTCAAAGTTTAATTAAAAATGTCATTGATTTAGGTGATAATTACGGAAGAAGTAATGTTGGGGAGAATAAAAAGATTAATGTTGAATATGTTTCAGCTAATCCAACAGGTGAACTTCATTTAGGACACGCTAGAGGAGCAGCTGTTGGCGACTCTTTAACCCGTATATTAAGTTTTTGTGGATTTGATGTAACAAGAGAATATTACATTAACGATGCTGGTAATCAGGTTAATAATTTAGCTTATTCAGTAGCAAGTAGATACTTGCAGCAAAATGGTATTGAAGCCGAAGTCCCTGAAAATGGATATCATGGAGCTGATATTATCGGGGTTGCTAAAAAAATTAAAGACCAGTATGGTGATAAATTAATCGATGTAGAAAATCATTATGATCTATTTAAAAGCGAAGGAATAAGACTTAATTTAGATAGAATAAAAAATGATTTAAATGAATTTGGGGTTAATTTTGATGTCTTTACTTCTGAACAATGGTTAAGAGATCAAGGATTAGTTGAAAAAGCCATGAAAGACATTATAGGTAGCACTTATAAACAAGATAATGCCGTATTTCTCAAAACCACTGAAGATGGTGATGATAAAGATCGTGTCTTAGTTAAATCTGATGGATCTTATACATATCTTGTTCCAGATATCGCTTATCACCGCTATAAATATGAACGTGGATTTGAAACAATAATCGATATCTTAGGTGCTGATCATCACGGATATATTTCAAGATTAAAATATGCTATGAAGGCGTTAGGAAAAGATCCGAGTAGCATTGAAATAGTTATGGTTCAAATGGTTCGTTTATTTAAAGACGGGCAAGAATATAAGATGAGTAAAAGAACAGGAAATGCTGTATCGATGAAAGAACTTGTGGAAGAAGTTGGAAAAGATGCTGTGCGTTTCTTCTTCGTCACTAGATCTGCTTCATCGCACCTCGATTTTGATTTAGATCTAGCCAAGACCATGGGCGCGACAAATCCGGTGTATTACTGCCAGTATTCTCACGCTCGTTTATCGACGATTCTAGAATCGGGAAATACTTATGAAATAGATGATAAGGGTGATTTACTTAACGAGGAAAGTGAAAGAAATTTGCTCAAGATTATCAATGAATTTCCCGCGACAGTTAAAGATGCTGGCTTGACAAGAGAGCCTTATAAGATTACTATTTATATTCGGAAGTTAGCTAATGCAATAAATGAGTTTTATACTCTCTGTCGCGTGCTAGACCCGAGCAATGTTCCTTTGACAAAACAGCGTCTAGGTTTAGTAAAAGCTTGTAAAATTACTTTAAATAATGCATTAAAGCTCATCGGAGTTAGCGCTCCAGATCACATGTAGGAGGGAAAAATGAAAAAATCAATGTTGGATGTAGCCTATGAAATTCTGCAAGAGAAAAACAAAGCAGTCTCTTTTGTTGACATGTTGCCTATCATTGCAAAAAAACTTGAAATGAGTGAAGAAGATATTGAGAAAAAATCTTCGCAACTTTACACCAGTTTATTGCGCGATGGAAGATTTGTTACTTTAGGAGAAAACATTTGGGATTTGCGCACTAGACACAAGTTTGATGCTGTTCATATCGATATGAACGATATTTATCAACAAGAAGAGGAAGAAAAAGACGCTGATTCTGAAGATGAAAAGGATAAGCTTTCTGATGATGAAGAAAAAGAAGATAAGGAAAGCGATGGCGGATATGGATATTCTGATTCTAGCGAAGAAGAAGATGCAGTAAATGATGCTGACATTGAAGGATTCATTGTTAATGAAGATACTGAAAAGGAGGATTATTAAAATGGGTTTAGAAAATATGGTAGGAATGCTTAATAAGGCATTTAAAGAACATTATGCTGTCGGTCAATTCAATATCAATAATGTTGAATGGACTAGTACAATATTAAAGGTCGCACAAGAGACCTCAACTCCAGTTATACTTGGAGTTTCCACCTCCGCCGTCAAATATATGGGTGGATGGCATACTGTTGTTGGAATGGTTAAAGGATTAATTGAAGACCTTAAAGTCACAGTTCCAGTCGCACTTCATCTTGACCACGGTCCAACAATTGAAGATTGTAAGGCTGCTATCGATGCTGGATTTAGTTCAGTTATGATCGATGCCTCACATTATCCACTTGAAGAAAATATTCGAATTGTTAAAGAAGTTGTCGATTATGCTCACCCAAGAAATGTTTCAGTTGAAGCTGAACTTGGAAGAGTTGGTGGACAAGAAGATTTAGTTGTGGCTGAAAGCGCCTATGCTATTCCGGAAGAATGTGTAAAACTAGTCAATGAAACGAAAATTGATTGCCTCGCTCCGGCACTTGGCTCAGTTCATGGACCTTATCATGGCGAACCAAAACTTGGTTTTGATGAAATGAAACATATCGCAGGACTTGTTAATTTACCATTAGTCTTACACGGCGGTAGCGGAATTCCTGATAACCAATTAAAGATGGCTATCGATCGTGGTACTGCTAAAATTAATATTAATACTGAATGTCAAATCGCTTGGACCAAGATTGTTCGTGAAGTTATTGCTAATAATAAGACTGTCTATGATCCACGTAAAATTATCGGACCAGGAACCGAAGGAATCAAACAAGTATTCCTTGATAAAACTACTGTCTTTGGTAGCCTTGGTCGCGCATTTAAGTAATGATAATTCCTCGGTACGCCGAGGAATTATTTTATGAGGAGATATTATGAACGATTATTCTAAAATATTTGAATTAATTGAGGAGAGTGAAGTAATTACTATTTTTGGTCACATGAATCCTGATGGGGACTGTTATGGATCAGAAATAGGTTTAAGGGAAGCCTTAAGACACTTTTATCCTCAAAAGAAAGTTTATGCTATAGGTGGCGGATATACTAGAGTTCCACAAGACTTTCCTACTTTTGATGATGTTGATGATGAAACTATAAAAAAATCATTGGCTATTATAGTAGATTTATCTAATAAGGCTCGCATCAATGATGAACGTGCGTTTTTAGCACAAAAAAGCATCAAGATTGATCATCACATCTTTACTGAAAAGTTTTGTGATGTTGAGTATATAGAAACTGATAAAGTTTCTTGTACCCAAGTATTAACTAATATTTTGTTAACTCATTTTGATTATTTACCGCAAAGCGCAGCAAATCCATTATTTTTAGGATTAGTTACCGATTCGGGAAGATTTTTATATTCACCATTAGATGAAAATGTTATGAACATCGCATCTAAACTATTAAGTTTTAAAGCTGAAACTAAAAAGATTTATGACACTTTATATGAAACTGATTTAGAATCTTTGCGTTTTAAAGCTTATGTCTATCAAAATTTTATGATTGATGATGGAGTAGCATATATGGTCTTTACTAAAGAACAACTTGAAAAGATGGAAATGAATAAAAATATGGTTGCTCCTCAAGTTAATCTAATTTCAAATATCAAAGGTTGTTTTGCTTGGGTTTTCTTTGCTGAAGGTGAAGATGGAATCGTTCGCGTTGAACTTCGTTCTAATGGTTTCCCGGTTCAACCTATTGCAGTTAAGTTTGGCGGTGGCGGACACTTACAAGCTTCAGGATGTACATTAAATGATATAAATGATTATGTTAAAGTAGTTGAAGCATTAAAGGAGAGTTATAAATGTCAGAAATAATTAAAGAAGCGTTAGAATTTGCGCTTGATGTAGCTTATAACGCTAGCAAGATAGTTTTAGAAGTTTATAATCAAGGCTTTGATGTTGAAATTAAAGAAGATGATTCACCAGTCACTCAAGCTGATAAGCGCTCCGATGAATATATAAGAAGAAGAATAAAAGAGAAATTTCCAACTCACGCCATCTTAACTGAAGAGGGCGCGGATGATTTAAGCCGTTTATCTAGCGAATATATTTGGATAATTGATCCACTTGATGGAACAAAAAACTTCGTTAGTCACGATGATCAATTTGCTATCAATATCGCTTTAGTTCATAAGCATACTATAGTAGTAGGAGTTGTTATAGTTCCAGTTAGCCAAGAAGTTTATTATGCTAGTAAAGATAATGGAGCTTATTATAAAGCCACAGTAGATGCCGAACCTTTAAGAATGAATGTATCTAGTAAGAAAGATGATTTAATCTTATTAACATCAGTATTTCACAATAATGAAGAAGAGGAAGCAGTTTATAAAATGTTTTCTAATCGAATCAGCAAAAAAAGACAGATTGGTTCTTCAATAAAGGCTTGTTTAATTGCTCGTGGAGAAGCTGAAGTTTCTTTTAGATTTAATGCTAATACCAAAGAATGGGATACTTGTGCTCCGCAGATTATTGTTGAAGAAGCCGGTGGTTTTTTTACTGAACCTGATGGAACTAAAATAACTTATAATAGAGAAGATGT
>DNJQ01000041.1:5778-6833 GCA_003497225.1 Bacillota bacterium
CACGGATTTTCTATCTATAATTTAGAAGATAATAATTTTTCTAAACAATATTTAAAAAGTAAAACAAAATAAAAGATATTTCGTTATTTAAAAATATATTTATTCTTTTTGGCATATCATAGATTGATATGACATCTTTTATCTATGATGAATATGGCTATATAGTCGAAGGCGAGAAGAACGAGTTTGAATATCAAGGATATGATTTTAAACTTGTTGCTCACGATAAAACAGAGGAAGAAGTCAAAGTACTTCAAGAAACTCTTTCAAATTTAAAAGAATCTATGCCATTCCCAATTAACGGAAATATTGTTGAATCACGAAACCATGAACTAGTAGTTGAAAATGAGTTTGGTCCAGTATCTTTAATTGCCTTTAAACATCAAGAATATAATCCTAATGCTGTATTTGAAATGATGAGATTAGGTAAAGATTATAAAAAGCAAGACAAGTTTACAATATCAGACCTTATTGAGCTTTGGGAAGAAAAGATTGCCTTAATAGAAGAGAAATATATGGAAGCAATCTCAATCGATGATTATGCCTATCCGGTATTAAATACGGAAACAATTTATGCTTTAGGTCTAGCTAATAACGCCGTGGCTTATTTAGTTGATATAAAATATGATTATGGAGAAGAAATGAATGATTTAACAATGGTTCATAGACGTTTAAATAGTCTTTATGCCATTGATTTGTTCAATCCTTTTAATATAGTTTTAGATACTCAAGCTCGAGATATTGCTTATTTATTTAATCTTGGAGAACTTAATGAATATGATGTATTAAAAGCTATTCAAAACTTTCAGTTTTCTCCTAAGGAAGTATCATTATTAGTGGCTAGATTATTATTTCCAACATATACATTTGACTTACTAGAAGATCAATATAATATCAAAAAAGATATTAAGAAAGAATTATTAGCAAAATATAAAAACTCCATAACAGTTTTAAAACGTATAAGTTCTTTAATGAGTATATTAGTAAAACAATATTCTATTCGACCTATTGAGTGGTTATTAAAAATTTAGAATATTGCTAAACTGCCACTTTTT
>DNJQ01000120.1 GCA_003497225.1 Bacillota bacterium
TGAAATGAAAGATTGATACAAAACAATTTAAAACTTAAAAGTCTATTTTAATTTATCAACTGTTTATGACTGGGTTATCAAATTAACATATAGCAATATAAAAAAAGCACTATTTGCAGTTTTTTCTTTGCTATACTTTTTGACATATTAAACAGAGTGTAAACAATTTTTAGCAATTGACTGTTGAATGTGCTAAAAAACGAATTATAATTATTATGGTAATAAAGGAGAGCAAAGTATGAAAGAAATTAAACAATTTCAAACTGAAAGTAGAGAATTATTGAACTTGGTCATTAATTCCATTTATTCAAATAAAGATGTATTTCTTCGTGAAATAATCTCAAATGCCAGTGATGCATTAGATAAATATAAATATTTAGCGTTAACAGATAAAAAATATCCGAGCCGTGAATATGAAATATGGATTGAACTTGATAAAGAAAACAAAACATTAACAATAACCGATAATGGTATTGGAATGGATAAAGATGAACTTGTTGATGATTTAGGAACGATAGCTAAATCCGGAAGTAAAGAATTTATATCCAAATTAAAATCAGCTAAAGATCAAAAAGAAACTATCAATATCATTGGTCAATTCGGTGTTGGTTTTTATTCCGCCTATATGGTTGCTAAAAATATTGAAGTCTATACGAAAAAAGAGAATGGAAAAGGCTATAAGTTTGAAAGTGATGGGCAAGAAAGTTATAGCATTGAAGAAGATAAATCTATTACTGATACTGGAACAAAAATTGTAATTCATTTAAAAGATGATAGTGAAGAATTTGAATACTCTCAATATCTTGATGAATATGTAATTGAAGAACTTATTAAAAAATACAGCAACTATATCCGCTATCCAATAAAAATGAACGTCACAAGTAAAGAACCGAAAAAAGATGCTGATGGAAAAGTTATTGAAAATGAATATAACGAAGTAGTTGAAACTAAAACATTAAATTCCATGGTTCCTTTGTGGAAAAAGAATAGAAGTGAAGTTAAAGATGAAGATTTAAATGCATTTTATAAAGAACAGTTCTCTGATTATGAAGATCCATTATCATCAATGTTTTTAAAAGTAGATGGACTAATTTGCTATAACGCACTAGTTTATATTCCATCTCACATTCCTGCTGACTTATATAGTGATAGCTATGAAAAGGGATTGGATTTATATGCTAAAAGTGTATTCATTCAAAAGAACTGTAAAACCTTGATTCCTGATTATTTAAAGTTTGTTAAGGGATTAGTAGATAGTGATGATTTATCACTAAATGTCTCGCGTGAAATACTTCAAAATGATGCTAGACTTAATAAGATTCGTGATAGTATTGAAAAGAAGGTTTTAAGTACATTAAAAGATTTAATGGAAAAAGATGAAGAGAAGTATAATAAGTTCTTTGAAAACTATGGAACATTCCTTAAGTTTGGAATCTATTCAACCTATGGTGGAAAGAAAGAAGATTTACAGGATTTATTAATTTATAACAATTTGAATTCTGATAAGATGATCACCTTAAAAAGTTATGTTGAGCGCATGGATAAAGATCAAAAGTACATCTATTATGCTTGTGGAAAAACACTTGAAAGCATTCGCTTATTACCTCAACTAGAATCATATAAGAAAAAAGGAATTGATGTCCTTCTTTTAAAGGATAATATCGATGAATTTGCTTTAATGATGATGAGAGATTATGATGGTAAGCAATTTAAGAACATTTCTTCGGAAACCAGTGAAGAATTAACACCTGATGAGAAGAGCAAAATCGATACTTTAGTCTCAGAAAATAAAGAAATATTAGACAACATCAAAGAAGCTTTAAAAGATGAAGTAAGTGAAGTTACATTTACTAACAAGTTAGTTGATGCGCCAGTATGTTTATCTTCAAAAGATGGTGTATCGATGAATATGGAAGAAGTTATGGATCAATCTCCTGAAACTAGCGGAAAGATAAAGTCCAGAAAAGTTCTTGAAATCAATCCTGAATCTAAGCTATTTGAAATGCTAAAAACATTAAAGGATGATAAAGAAAACATTGATACATGTGCTAAGATCTTATATTCCGAAGCTTTATTACTTCAAGGATATGATGTAAAAGACAAAACAGAATTTGTTAAAAACATTAATGAATTAATGATAAAATTAGGACAAAAGTAAAAAATATAATAACAAAAAAACGCAAGTATAGTCCGACTTGCGTTTTTTATTGTTTACTTTTGTTAGTCTAACTTATTGCCACATTTTTCACAATAATCATTTTTGTGACTATTTATATGGTGACATTTAGAGCATTCTTTTCTAACATGTGTGCCACATTTAGGACAATATTGTGTTTCAGGTGTAATAGTTTCGCCGCAATTAGGGCAATTGTTTCCCACAGTTTCATCAATCAAATTTGCGGTATATCCTGTTATAACAATTTTAAATCCTAAAGAAGCAATCATTGTACCAATTGCTCCAATAAGCGCACAAGGAATCGCTAAGAAAAATGGAACCATAAGCCGCGCAGTAAAACCATTTTCTCCAAATGCTTTAGATCCTGCAGTTCCAAATAAGATAAAGCAAACTAATGCACCTGCATAACCAACTATAGCTAAAGGTAAACCTATTGCTAATAGTCTCTTTCTTAACTTTTTGGCCTTTTGGCAGTTTGCAACTGTTTTTACATCTGCATTTAATGCCTTAATAGTCTCGTGTAAATTTCTAAACATAAACCCTTTTCCTCCTATATTTATAGAATAGTTTCTATTTATTTAAATGTCAATTTTTTTAATAATACCAATATAGGAGAAAAATAATTTTATTTTCTTCTAGCTTTAGAAGTTAGTAAAAAACGAATACTATTCGCAGCCAACTGCCACTTTTTTCGATGT
>DNJQ01000079.1 GCA_003497225.1 Bacillota bacterium
AAAAAAGTGGCAGTTGGCCCTTTTTTTCACTAGAAAATATAAACAATTTAAAAGCTCTCATTTTTGAGAGCTTATACTTTTTAGTAATTCTTATTGAATTCGCGTTTATAGATTTCAAGTAATTCTTTAAATCTATTATAGTGAATTACTTCTCTTTGTCTTAAGAATAAAAGAGGATAAATAACATCATCATCTCTAGCTAAATCAATGAGATGTTCATATGTTGTTCTAGCCTTCTCTTCTGCAGCTAAATCTTCCGTTAAGTCAGTAATAAAGTCACCTGTACTTTGAAGTGTAGCAGCAGTAAATGGAACACCATTAGTATCGGCTGGATAGATTCCTAAACCGTGATCAACGTAATAAGTTGCTAATCCGTTTTTTTCTATTTCTTCTATTGAAGCACCAGCGGTTAATTGATGAACTAAGGTACAAACCATTTCTTCATGGCCTAATTCCTCTGTTCCTATATCAGTTAAAAGAGTTCTTCCTCTTTCATCTGGCATAGAAAATCTTTGTGAAAGATAGCGCGTGGCCGCGCCCTTCTCACCATCTGGTCCACCATATTGTGAGATGATGTATTTTGCCATTCTCATATCTTTTCTTTTAACAGATATGGGATATTGAAGTCTTTTATGATATGAATACATTTTTATTCACCTCTACATTTCAAGCCATGGAGATCTAACATTAGTCCAGTCAAATTCTCCATTAACTCCTTTTGCGCTCGATTTAGTTAAAGGGCCATATTTGCTTTCATAGGCCATTTTTGCTTTCTTTAACTTTTCGTTGAATTCTTCAAAGCTCTTGATTAAATCCTGGTTTTTAGGATAGACATCTAATTTTAATGCAACATCATGAGCAGCGTTTCCATACATCATTACATCTAATAGTAATTGAGTTCTTTCATCACGGGGCTTTACAATACCCGGTTGATAATCTTTGTATCCACGATATTCATTTTTGAACATGTTTCCACGAACTAATCCATCAAGTGGACTATATAAATCCATGTCTTCTTTCTTATCCCCTTTTCTCATTTCTTCCATATTTATTGATGAGGAGGTTGAAGAACTATTTTTAAGATATGAATTCATTTGTTCATGTGTCATGGGTACCAAATAATAATACGAATCTTGATAATACATAATTTCTCCTTCATAACATAGTATGAATGTTGGTTGAAAATCGCTGTTCTTTAGCCTATTTTTGATAGTTTAGAAGCAACTTTATATTTATTATTAAAATTTTTTCTAGGGTTTTACTCACGTAGTATAAGACTATTGCTACTAGACATTTTGATTTATCAAAAATATTTCATATATTTAAAAGTTATTATTTGATATAATAAAAATACATATGAGAGCATTTAGAATTGTTAATGAAGACTGGGAAAAAGTAGGAATAGAGATGCCTACTAGATCAACTAAATTATCAGCGGGATATGATTTATCTTCTGCTATTGATGCCGTTATTGAACCGCATCAATATTTATCTTTACCGACTGGGCTAAAAGCTATAATGGAAGAAGATGATTTCTTGCTTTTAGTACCAAGAAGTTCTTTAGCTAAAAAGCACGGGGTAAGGTTATTTAATACTGTCGGAATTATTGATGCTGATTATGCCGATAATCCAACTAACGGTGGACATATCCATATTGTTTTATATAATTTTACTGATAAACCTCAAACGATAATCAAAGGTGAAAGAATAGTTCAAGCCATATTTTTAAAGTACCAAAAAACTGATGATGATAATTCCATCAACGAACGCGAAGGGGGATTTGGTTCAACCGGAACTAAGTAGATTACTTCTTCTTTTTCTTATTTTTAAGAAGTTCTTTGTCCTTCTCTTTTAGTTGCTCAAGTCTTTCAGCAATTTTATCTTGAACTAACTTTGAAATATCAATTGTTGATAAGTCTTTATATTCTTCATATTCTATTGGCTTTAAAAAACTTATTTGAACTGGATATCTTTTTCGATGTAGTTTTTGATCTAATATTCGATGTGTTCCAAATATTGCCACAGGTAAAATAGGTGCCTTACTACTTAAGGCAGGTTTAAAAGATCCCGCTTTAAATTCGCTCATCTTCATATCTTTATCTTTACTTCTCGTGCCTTCAGGAAAAATAACCCACGATTTATCTTCATTTTGTAAAGATTCAGTTACTTGTCTAATAATCCTTATCTCTTGGCGCAAGTTATCTCTTTCAATAAATACGCCATCAATACACGTAATAAGTTTTCCAAACCACGGGAACTTTTTTGTTTCTTCTTTAGCAACAAAAGTTATAGGTTTAGAAAAATAATGAATTAAAATCACCGGATCCATTAAAGATTGGTGGTTAGGAACAATGAGCGAATTTACGGAAGGGATATTCTCTTCTCCATCAATATATAAATCGGTTCTAAAATGATCAAAAGCGATATGAATCAAATGTCTTGTTTTATTATATCGTTTTTCTAAAGGATATTTATCTTTATGCTTAGCATATTTTCCAATCCAAAAAGAAGCTTTTGTTAAATGCGGTATTAATCCTATTCCAAGTCTAGCGTATTTAATCATATCATCTCACTTCGTCGTCTTCACCATGATTAGTGAACATTTATTTATCATTATTAGTTGAGCGTAATGGCTATCATCTAATAATCCCGCTTCGTTAAAGAGCACTTTAACATAATTTTTAAATTGATACTTAAGAGTTTTATCGCTCGGATTAATTAAAAGATAATAAGTATCTTCCGTGAAGCGATAAATAACCGCTAGTCCCCCGCCATCAATATTTTCAAAACTCACGTGTTCAATTAATTCCTTTTTATCATCGGTAGCTAAAAACGGCAAACTTCTTTTTAATTTAATAGCATCGTTTAAAAACTTAATCATGCTCTGTCTTTTAAATGCTAAATCGTAGTTTAGACCATTAATTGAATCACCGGAATTATAAGAATTAGTGATGTTCTTTTTCGTCGCACCAAATTCTTGTCCAGCGTGAATAAACGGTATACCAAAAGAAAGAATGGTTACAGCGTTAATAAGTTTTATAATTGATAATATTTCATTCTCTTTGGCCTCTGGGCAGCAGTGAATCACCTTATCATATAAAGTAGCATTATCGTGACATTCAACATAGTTAATCGATTGTCCAGGGGAAGAAAATAAAGGTGGGAAAGCTAAAGTAATTGATGAACCTAATAAAACATTTTTAAATCCATCAATATAATTTAAATCACCTGTTAAATACCCTTTATTAGCAAGTTCAGAATCAGATGATTTACCTTTAACTATATCTCTAAATCTATCGTTAAATAATCCAATCGGTTTAATTTTATCAGCGTTATATAAAGAAGATTTTTGATCACCTGGAAGATTGGTCATTAAATCCCATCCTTCACCATAAAGAATGATATCTTCTCTTTTTTCTTTTAACTTCTTATAAGCTAAATTCATCGTTTCAATATCGATAATTCCCATTAAGTCGAAGCGGAACCCATCAATAGAATAAACATCAACGAAGTGTAATAAAGAATCGATGATGAGTTTTCTTGCCATATAATTTCGCGATTCAACATCGTTTCCACAACCTGAACCATTAGAAATTGTTCCATCATTATTCTTTCTAAAATAATATCCTGGGCATAAAACATTTAAAGCGTTAGAATTAGCATTAAATACATGGTTATAAACAACATCCATTATTACGCCTATTCCATTTTCGTGGAAAATTGCTATCATTTTCTTTAACTCTAGTAAACGGCAATATGGATCATTGGGATTAGAAGAAAATGATCCTTCAGGACAAAAATAGAATCTTGGATCATATCCCCAGTTATATGATTCAAAAGGATGATCATCATCGATCGTTTGAAAATCATAGATGGGTAATAACTGTACATAGTTAATTCCTAAACCCTTAATATAATCTAATCCGATCGGGAAGCCATTCATATCTTTTAAATTTGTAGCGGATAAAGCTTCATATTGGCCTTTATTTGTTAAATTAGTTAATGAAGTCATATCACGAACCGACATTTCATAAATAACAGCTTCAGTATATCTAGTTAAATGAGGTCTATTATCGCTTATATTACTATAGTATTCTTTTACTTTATCAAGTGAAACTACATAAGAAGAAGTAGAATTAGATGATAAGGCGAAGGAATATGGATCAGGGGCTTCAACAAATTTTCCGTTAATCTTTGCTATATAAGTATAACTTGAACATTCTAAATCACCTTCAACAACTGCTTCAAAAACTCCACATTCTAAACGATTCATCTTAACCATCATCTCGCGGTTATCTTTAGTGATGATATGAACAAAAACGGAAGAAGACATGGGGGTAAATAGTCTAAAAGTTGTCGCTTCTTTTGAATACAAAGCACCTAAACTACCATCATAGCGGAAATTATTTTCGTAGTTTTCATCGATGGTCTTTATATTTATACTCAAAGGAGTTCTTTCTTGGCGGTCATCAGCAATTGAATATTCGTGACCTATTTTAAAATCAAATGAAATACTTAAAGTATAAATAAAAGTTGATTTAGATTCAGATTTTGAAATTATTGAAAGATCTTTAATATATTTTTCATCTTCATAAAATTTAAAACTCGATATAGTCGAAGATGTATATGACTTTAATACAGCAACTTCAATGATATTCTTGTCTTTTAGTACTGCTTGAAAACTTGCTTCCATATATCACTCCTTAATTAAAACCACCGCTATCGCATATCCATCGTGAGAAAGGCTCACTTCACCACACTCTTTCCCATTAACATAAAGGTGCGGTCTACCACTTTCATCGCTCATCACACTTATTTTACGAAAATCTATCGTTTTATTACCACTAGCTTTTACATAAGCTTCTTTGCTCGCCCAGCGCGTAGCGAGAAATCTCGCTTTATTCTCTTCATCTTCAAAACTAAGGTATCTTTTATATTCATCACTAGAAAGAATTCTTTCTGGAAAATCATCTTGAAGATTATAAACCCGAGAAATCTTTATTATATCTACACCTATCATTATTCATTACCCTCTTTTTTATTAATAGTAACAACGCTATACATCCAGTTTTGCATATCCTTTAAGAAAGCGCGAAGAATTTTATATGGAAGTGAATAAACCCTTTCAACCATGGCTGGATAAGCGATGTGGTTTTCATAGGCGTGAATAAGTCCATTAAAATATCTTTCTGGTGAAGCAAAATCTTTGATGTGCTCACTAAAATAAAGTTTTTGTATTTTCTTTAACTGCTTTCTTTTAATGCATTTTGCTAAATTACCTAAGGTGCTTCTAATTTCATTTAACATCTTATCATCATCTACAAAAGGTAAATAGATATATAAATATGAATCTTCCCCACCTTCTTTAACTTCAACTTTAAAGTTATCATTTAAGCCACACTTTTCTATCAAGCAATTTTTTAAAAGAAGTGGTAAAAGTTCATAAACAGAAAAGACTGTATCACCATATCTTTCAAATAGTTCCATGCGCGGTAAGAACTTAATTCCTATCGAAGTAGCTGAAGGTAAATTAGAAAGTAATAAATTTTCGTTAGCTTTAACTATCTGTCCATATTCTTCCTTATTTATATATTCGCTTCTTTTTACTTCTTTTCTCTTTTCTAGAACTAATTTGCGCGACTCTAAATAAGCGTGCATTTCTTCTGGATCAACCTTACCAACGATAAAAACTGTAAGATTTTCAAGAGTATACTTGGAGGTAAAATACTTTTTTAAATTCGAAAGATGAATATTTTTGATATTATCTTCGCTTCCTATTATGTCTTCT
>DNJQ01000018.1:0-5711 GCA_003497225.1 Bacillota bacterium
CATATATGAAAACTTTTTTATAAATGTATTGTGTGAGGTTGAACTTATAGGGACAAAAGTTAATGCATTAATTACAAGAACTACTCCAAGAGATGTTTATGATGTGTATAACCTTTTTAAACTTAAAAAAGATTATGATGTAAACCTAATAAAGAAGATAGCCATGTTTTATATAACTATAGGTTCTGATGATAGGCCTATTGATTTTAATAATTGTATTATTAAAGCTATAAATAAAATCAAAAAGATTAATTTTAAAACGCTTAAACAAACGTTAATTCCCGTGCTTAAAAAAAGTGAAAAAATCGTAGCAGAAGAAATAGCAGATAATGTAATAGAAATCATAACAGCTATTTTTAAGCTAACAAAGGAGGAGCGTGATTATATAGATAATTTTAATAAAGGAATTTATGAACCTAATCTATTATTCAAAGAATATAAGATAAATGACATATCCACTCATCCTATGGCAATTTGGAAAATGAATTGCATTCTAAATTAGTATATCTTCTTACTTTGACTTATTAAGTTCCTTAAGTCTTTCTTGTGATTCTTTTGATCCTTGTTCTGCTGCTTTTTTATACCAACTAATTGCTTGCTCAATATCTTGTTCTACACCTTTACCCTGTTCATAACAACAACCTACATTATACTGTGCATCTATATTTCCTATATTAGCTGATTTAAGATATAAATTAAAAGCTTCTTTACTATCTTGTTCTACACCCTGTCCTAAATCATATAAACGTCCTAAATTGAGTAAACCCTTACTATCATCTTGAGCAGCTGATTTCTTATACCAATATAAAGCTTTGGAATAATCTTGTTTTACTTCTTGACCATATTCATAGCATTTACCAAGATTTGCTTGTCCTCTAGAGTGCCCGATTTTAGCGCTTTTTATGTAATATTTTAAAGCTTGCTTCTGATTAGTTTTAACACCGATTCCATTAGCATAAAAATATCCCAAATTATTTAAACCTCCTGGATATCCTTGTTTTGCTGACATTTCAGTCCATTCAAAGGCTTTTTGCTCATCTTTTTCTGTTCCAACTCCAACACTATAAAGAAACCCCAAAGCGAATTGTGCAATCGCGTTTCCTTCAAGCGCCGACCTTCGGTACCAGAAAATAGAAGCATTATAATCTTTATCCACGCCATATCCACAAAAATAACATTCACCCATTGTGTAAAATTTTAATGAAGAATCTTTTTTCTTACTAATAAAAGAAAATAACTCATTCTTAACTTCTACTGGCGCATCAATATCTGGAAGAGTATGGCCTTTTTTCAATGCACTATAAAATTCATTCACACTATTAACTTTAATTTTTTTAACTTTATATTTCATATTTTATTCCAAAATCTTTCTAAGTTTATTATCTCAAAAAATTTTACTATGTTCAATAAAAGAAAAACATATAGATACAACTTAAGAATTTTAATTATATAGACAAACGTGTAATTTTAGGACAATTGCAAGTTAAATTGTTCACTACTAGTGAACAATTTTGCTGTTTTTAGTAAAAGTGTTCAGTATAACAATGGTCCACAAAAAGATACTAAGGTAAGTATTCTTGGGTAATTATAAAAATAATATAAAAGCAGTAAATTAATTAAAACCAGTTACTTTAGGGGAATCGAGACATTTGATGCAATCGTGTTGGACTAAAAAATTAGAATATATGGCGGTTTCCCAAAGTGTATCATAGCGAGAGTTTAGAGTTAATATTTTGGAAAATTGCTAATACACAACGTTTTAAACCATGGAAAATTGTAAATAATGTTGTATAAAATGCTTGGAAAATTGCACATAGTGCGATATATTGTATATAACAACTAAAAAGGAGTGCTATTATGTTGGTAAGGAAAATTGAAGAGCAAATCAATAAGTGGATAGATGATAGTGAAAAAGCACTGCTATTAAGCGGTGCTCGCCAAGTGGGTAAAACTTATATCATTCGTAAGTGCCTAAAAAATAAAGGTTGTGATTTTGTCGAGTTTAATCTTATCAAACAACCCGAGGTTGTGAAACTTATTGCAGAATCGACGAGTATCGACGATTTAATATTAAAGCTCTCGCTATACAGTAGTACAAAGATTGTTCCATATAAAACTATTATTTTCTTTGACGAGATTCAAAAGTATAAAGAAATCGTTACAAAGATAAAATTCTTGGTAGAGGACAAGCGTTTCAGATATGTATTGAGTGGTTCGCTTTTAGGTGTAGAGATAGTAAATTTAAAATCTGCACCTGTCGGATACTTGCAGTCACTCAATATGTATCCGTTGGACTTTGAGGAGTTTTTACAAATCTTTCACGTAACAGACGATATAAAGAAAGTACTAAAAAAAGCATTTGTTGAAAGAACGAAAGTCGATGATATTATTCATAATAAACTTATGGAGATGTTCCGCTTGTATTTGATCATAGGTGGAATGCCTTCAGCGGTAGAAAAATATGTTGAAACAAACAATATCGATGATGTTATTACAGAGCATAGTTCGATTATCGAGCAATATAAACTCGATTTTACACAGTATGAAGAGGAAAACAAAAAATTAAAGATTAGCCGTATCTATGAGATGATGCCATCTGAACTTAACGAAAAAAACAAGCGGTTTATGGTTTCGAATATGGGCGACAAATTCCGCATTGAGAAAATAGAGGACAGTTTTGTCTGGCTTATTAAAGCCGGGGTCGCTATTCCGGTTTATAATGTCACAGAGCCGACTGTGCCACTTAAGATGAACGTAAAAAGCAGTCTTTTCAAATTCTTTATTTCCGATGTCGGGCTTTTGACCACGATGTACGGCAAAACGACAAAACTGAAAATCGTTAACAAAGAAAAAAACGTAAACTACGGTGCAGTGTATGAGAATGTCGTGGCGCAAGAACTGAGCGCACATGGCTTTGAAGGATATTATTATAATAGCAAAAAGCTCGGCGAGCTCGACTTTGTAGTGGAATATCATGACGAGGTGCTACCGATAGAAGTTAAGAGCGGAAAGGATTATGAAAAACATTCTGCATTGAATAATGTTATGAAAATAAAAAATTACGGCTTAAATCAAGCGTTCGTATTTTCCGACCACAATGTTGAAACCAAAGGGAATATCGTATATTATCCGGTTTATATGACAATGTTTCTTTTAAAGGATGATTTAGAAGTAAAGTTACCCTCTCCTAAAAACTTGTCTTTTTAAAAGATGAAAATATAGTAGAACTCTATGATTTTGCTTTATTAATAAACTCAACAGTAATTAACTGCGTGGTAATCCAAAGCATCTCTTTTACCTATCATATTAAACAATATAGTCTCTAAATAGTAAGGATAGTGTAAGAAAAATTAAAGCATAAAAAAGACTGCTAAATAATAGAAATAATATCCTAGTTATTAGCAGTCTTGCAGTTTTGCTAATTAGAAAAACATATTAGGCGTATACAATTAGTATGCTTTGAATACGTGCTTGTCCATTAGTGGCACTTCCCGTATTTCCAACGCCAAATTCAGCTGTTGCAGCATTTACGTCAATTTTTACACCGGACTCTTTATTCTCACTATTATAGGTAATTATACCAGTATTTTGTGAAAGATAGGTAATTGTTACTGATACTATTGTTTTACCGTTTTTAGCTGTAACAGTTACCTTTCCGCTCTCGCCTTGATATATTCTCCAAGTTCCGCTAGTATCACCACTACCAGGGTAATACTTTCCAGTGTTGGTTCCTCCGGAAGCTACGACTGTAATATTTTCATCTCCAGTAGGCAACTCGGTTTTCTTTGTTCCACTAGCAACGCCACTAAACGCTGTGTCAACTGAGAGATTTAAGTCTGTTGTAGCCGGAGCATCAGGATTTGCTTCTAGTAATGTACCTTCAACTAATGAAACATTAATATGTTGTGCAATTACATCAGTCTTCCATACTATTTCAATAACGAAAGTATCAGTAGCTTTTCCAGGAACTAATTCTAGTAAAACAGCATCGCTTGTTGGATTTAATGTTGACCAAGCAGCAGCTTCTCCTTGTGCTTCACTATTCTTATAAACCAATACAGTTGTTTGATCAGCAACATAATTTGCTGGAGCATCAACTTTAATAGTTAATAAGTTTCCTTTTCCAGTAACCCAAGGAATGGTTTCAGGACTTGCAAGAGATCCTACTGTTATGTTTTCTCCCTCAACTACGCTATTTAATCCTGCTGTTTGTAATGAAGCAGTACCTTTAAGAAGTTCAGCAGCTGCTTCAAATACTACATCAGCAGCAAATGCAATTGTAATAGTTTGAGTTTCAACATATGAAGCCCAATTTAATTCAACTATAATAGCCTTACCTTTATAAGGATCGCCAACATTGAAGTAGAATTCAAGTCCATCTTCTACAAGAATCTTCTTTTCAACAAGTTGATCATTAGTTAATTCAGTAATAGTAGGTTGTCCAGCATCTTCTAATGCTGGTAATGTAACTTTAGCTGTAACACTCTTTAAATCAGGTAAACTTGCATGTTTGGTTACTTTAGCACCAACAACATGTCCAGCGGTATAACGTCCATTAACATCAGCAGCAACATATTTAGATGTTCCACTTAATGCAAGAGTATTTCCGGAATTGACTTGTCCAGTAATTTCACCAACTTGTAAGTGAGTGAGAGTTCCAGCCCAAGCTTGTTTATGAACTTCACCTAATGTGATGCCATCAGCTTGTAAAATAGAAACTTTATTAGTATCTTTTCCATCGAAGAATGCACCACTAAATGTTACTTCTTGACCGATAGAAACACCAGTCATCTTAGTGGCAACTTCAGCTCCACCAACGGTATTAGTTAACCATGATAAGGTAACGGAATCTGAGCCAATAGCTACTGTTACAGCAGCTTTATCAACAGCAGTAACGGTTCCTGCACCGGTAACAGCTGCACCACTAGATTCTGACATGAGAATTGAAGATGCCCATGTAAGTGGATCTGCAGTTACTTGTCCAGAATAAGCAGTAATTTTTCCTAAATTATCTGTAGTATAGTTAATAGCAACATAGTCTTTTGCAGCGCCTCTACCATAAACTTCAACAACATCACCAACTTTAAGTCCTAATGATGATGGGACATTATTAACACGATATCCATATTTTCCATTTTGGAGATATAAATTCACATTTGTATTGCCAGAGTATTGTTGAACACCGACGATTTTTGCGACAAATCCGACATAATCAGTTTTTTGTGCCTTTGCAACTGCTTCATGCATCTCAGCCAAGTCTGTTGGAATTGTATAAGATGGGGGGGTAACAGGTGTAGTTGTGGGTGATACTTTGCTAGTTGGAGAAACGACAGAAGAAGTTGGGGGATTTGTTGATGAAGTTGGTGATGTTCCTGATGCGGCGGAGGATGAAGGTTTCTTGCCACCACAACCAACTAGGGAAAGAAGGAGAGCAGGAGCTAGAAAGAATAGTAATTTCTTTTTCATATTTTTTGTTTCGAATGCTAGATCATTCTTTTTCCTTTCAAATTGAGTTAAGCGAGTCTAGAACTTAACTATACTTAATTTTAACACTAAAAAGTTAAAATGTACACAATTATATGAAATCGGTTACATTATTATTATTTTTACTCTATTTTTAGTTAATTTGTTCAATTATTAGTTGATTCTTGATTTTCAGCGCTTTCTATTTTATTTTCTTTGCTTTTTCTTTTAAATAAATCCATATTATC
>DNJQ01000018.1:5948-7979 GCA_003497225.1 Bacillota bacterium
ATAAATCCATATTATCTGGTAAGAGCCAAGATAATATAAAGGAAATTACGAACATATTTAAAACATTATTAGAAAGTAAGTCTGCAACATAATCTAGTCCAACGCCCCTTAAGTAAACAAATAGATTATCAACTAAAGTGATTCCAAATCCAAGGCAGATAGAGATAGATAAAATCAAAATATTTTTATCACTAAATCCTACTTCAGAACACATCTTCATTCCAACTGTTGCTATTGATCCGAATAAAATAACCATAGTTCCACCTAATACACAATCAGGTATTGTATATAAGAAATTAGCAATAACTGGGAAGAATGAAGCAATTATTAAAAATATAGCCCCAATAAAAATACTAAAACGATTAACAACTTTCGTTTGAGCTACGATACCAACGTTTTGAGAGAAGGTAGTTAAAGGCATTGCTCCAAAGAAAGAGCAAAGGACAGAATTAAATCCATCCATTACTAAAACACCGGTAATCTCGCGGTTTGTTGGTGTGCGGCCTAATCCCGCCGCACATAAAGCGTTTGTATCACCCATTCCTTCAACCACAGCCATAAGGAAGCACACTGTTGTTAAAAGAATTGGAAGAAGTTCAAAACGTAGTTTGGTGAAGTTTATAAAATGAGGATAGTTAACAACATCAGTAACTTTTTTAATAGCTAAGCCAGAAAAATCAATCATATTAGGAATACAAAGACAAACTATATATCCTAAGAATATTCCAAAAATAATATTTAAGTTTTTCCATACTCCTTTAGCTATTAATTGCCAAAGAATGGATCCAATAAGGGTAACAAAAGCAACGATTAGATAAACATAAAAAGGAATCTTTGATGTATCTCCAACAAGATTACCTAATGCTACACTTCCACCAACAAATTGTTCTGCACCACTTTTTAATAAACTTAAACCAATAGCAAAAACAACAACACAAGGAACGATGGGTTTGATAAGTTTTCCCCACCATTTAATGAAGAAACAGCAAAAAGTAGCAATTAATCCACCAATTAATATTGATCCTAAAATTGTATAGTATCCTGCTTCTCCACCACCACTAGATAAACCAATAGTTATTAAAACACCGACAAAAGTAAATGAAGTTCCAATGACAATAGGAAGTCTTGCGCCGATAAATAACTGTAAGACTGTACCTATTCCAGCCATAAATAAAGCACCTAACATTGATTGAGTAGCTAATGGCGTGTTATAAACACCAATAGCACCAAAAACAATAATTAAAGGAGTTATATTAGCCACAAACATAGCTAAAATATGTTGGATACCAAAAGGAATAGCTTTTCTTAACGGCACACGTCCATTGACTGAGAATAAATTTTCTTCTTTAGCTTTGCCCTTAAATACAGACAAAATACCATTTTTTAAATCATTCAAAAATGCTTTCATAATTAATAATGAACCTTATCTTTTATTGCAAGATACTCATCATAGAGTTTTAAACATTCTTCGCGTCCCATTTCAACAGCGAAATTAGCTTTTGCTTTATCATCATTTTGGAAGTTATAGAAATCAAGATCTCGGAATCCAATCTTTTCAGTATCAACAATATTACATCCATAATAGACTTTAGATATGTTCGCCCACAAGATTGCAGATAAACACATTGGGCAAGGTTCACCAGTTGTATATAGTTCCGCGCCGCTTAAATTAAAAGTCTTTAGTTTTTTACACGCTTTATGAATCGCCATTATTTCACCATGGCAAGTTGGATCGTTATTTTTAACAACCTGGTTATGACCTTTTCCAATAACCACACCATCTTTAACAATTACCGCACCGAAAGGACCACCATGTCCACTTTCAATACCTTTGCGTGCTTCGTTAATTGCCATTCTCATGTACTTGTTGATTTTGTTTTCCATCTAAACTCCCCTTTTTTTAACGTAGTTTTAATAACTGTTTTGATTATAACATTTTTATAATGCTTTTCAAACTGCATTAAAATTTATTATCATTTCGTTTATTATTTAGTAAAAATAAAGGGCCAACTGCCACTTTTTTCGCCCCAA
>DNJQ01000142.1:0-3516 GCA_003497225.1 Bacillota bacterium
AAGAAGAGATGAAAATGGTTTTGTTATAGTAGATATAATAGATTTCTTATTAAATGAAGATATAATGAAATAAACATTAATTATTACGATACATATCGTAAACAACTGATAAAGGTTCACCAAGTTGAATTCTTTTTATTGCTGCTGCAAGCATCGGTGCTAAAGAAACAATCTTGCAATTAAGTTTATTAAACTTTTCTGGTAGTGGGATAGAATCTGAAACTATAATTTGTTCAACACTAGAATGTGAAAGTCTTTCAAACGCTGGATCTGATAATACTGGGTGAGTAGCAACAATCTTAACACTCTTTGCCCCAGCTTTAATTAATGCATCAGAAGCAGCAACAGCGCTTCCTGCTGTATCAATCATATCATCTACAAGCAAACAATCTTTATCTTTAACATTACCGATGATGTTCATAACTTGAGGCTCATTAGCGTTATTTCTTCTTTTATCAATAATAGCTAATGGAGCATTAACTCTTTCTGCTACTTTTCTTGCTCTATTAACTCCACCGTTATCAGGTGAAACTACAACCAAGTTATCATGTTTAAAGTTTTTATCGCTTAATAATGTTGAACAAAACAGTGGTATTGCAGTTAATTCATCAACTAAGCAAGAAAAGAATCCTTGAATTTGTGGAGCGTGGAGGTCACAAGCAACAATGCGGTCTGCTCCAGCGACTTTAAATAAATCAGCAACTAAACGTGCAGTAATAGGTTGACGAGGTTTAGCTTTTCTATCTTGACGTGCATAACCAAAATATGGAATTATGACATTTATTTCTCTAGCCGAAGATCTTTTTAGTGAATCAATGAAAATCAATACTTCCATTAAATTTTCATTAACCGGTGGGCAAGTGGATTGAATTATATAGACATCCTTATCACGAACTGTTTCTGAAGGCTCACATATAATTTCACCTGATGGAAATCGCGAAACTGAGACATCACTTAGTTTCATTCCTAATGCAGAGGCGACTTTTTCTCCGAGAGTCTTATTAGCCGACAATGTGAACAGCATGCAATTTTCTAACATTATTTTTTCCCCGCTGCTAAATATCCTTTAGCCCTTCCTAATTTATTGACTTGACGTGCTCTTCCAAAGGCCAAAGTGTCTTTCTCTACATCTTCAGTTATAACACTTCCCGCTGCTATAAGAGAATGATCTTCTATCGTTACTGGTGCAATAAGAGTTGAATTACAACCGACGAAACATCCTTTACCTATTATAGTTGGATGCTTATCCTTTCCATCGTAATTTGCTGTTATTGTTCCACAACCAATATTAGAACTTTCCCCAACACTAGCATCACCTATATATGAAAGGTGTCTTACTTTCGCGTTATTATTAATAGTTGAGTTTTTTACTTCAACAAAATTACCAATAACTGCTTCCTTTCCTACATAAGCTTTGGGTCTAAGATGAGCATAAGGGCCTATTTTTGCCCTGGCATTTATTATAGCATCTTCAATGAAAGAAAATAAGATATTAGTAGAATCTTCAATCAATGAATTTATGATATAAGAGCTATTTATTGTACAATTCTTTCCTATTATTGTTTTTCCTGATATTTGACATGGTCCAGTGATTACTGTATCAGCTCCAATTTGAACTAATGGTGAAATATCAGCTAGTTCTGGTGAATATATCATTACACCTTTATTAAGTAAATTTTTGTTGATTCTTTTTCGAATAATTCCTTGAACTTTAGCTACTTCTTCTTTCGAGTTCATATTGCTAAATTCGCCATCAGCAATATTAATTTTTACTTTTGCTCCTGTATTAATCATGCTACTTATTATTCCAGGAATAGTAAACTCCCCATTTTCTTCTTTATATTTATCTAAGTGATTTATAAGATCTTCTACTTTAAAATAATATCTTCCAAGATTAGCGTATTTATATTCATTAGAACTTTCACTCATTGATATTACTTCATCATTTCTTACATCAACATGGCCGAAACTTGAATATCTTCCTAAATCCATGAATACTTGAATAGCATTATCTTTACTATTAATAAGATTCTCAATATTATCTTTTTCGATTAAAGGATCATCGGATTGAATAACTAAAACGTATTCATAATCTTTTATATACTCTTTTGCACACTTTAAAGCCCAACCTGTTCCATATCCCCCTTCTTCTTGTTTTATAGGAACAATATCATCGTGACTAGAAACTAAATAATCATAAACCTGATCATTTGCTATTACATATGTTTTTATATCTAATTCTTTTAAAGGTAATAAAACATATTCAATCGCTGGAACATCTAAAATTTTATAAAGTGGTTTAGGGATATTACTTAACATCCTTGTTCCTTTTCCACCAGCTAAAACAACTGCACATATATTATTTTTCATACTAAAATATATGTTTTAATAATGATAAAAAATATAATTTAATTTTCTTTATGATGAATGTGAGTTATAAATGTTTTATATCCCAACTTATTAAAAACTTTAGCGGCTGCTTCAAGTTTTTTACTATCGCTAGAAAGAGCGAAACAAGCGCTGCCAGATCCTGACATTTCACAAGCCACTAAACCTAATTCTTTCATTTTATCTAAAATATTTTGAATATCTGGGCAAAGTGTTGTCGCGGTTTTTCTTAAGCCGTTATATAAAAGTGGTGCAATATCTTTTTCCTTAGGATTTTTATTAAGTATATCAACTAATGCGGGAATATCAGGCTTTTTATCTTGACCTATTTCATCATAAAGTTTATATACTTCACTAGTTGCTAACCCCATAGTAGGTTTAACTATTAAAACATAAAATTTTAAGTTATTTTCAATAAGATCTAGTTTTTCCCCAACGCCTTGAACACGAGCGGAGGATTCATGAATGCAAAAAGGAACATCAGCCCCAATATCTTTTCCAAGTTCCGCTAAGTCAGATAGAGTTACGTTCTTAATAGATTTACTTATTGCGCGCATTAAACACGCGGCATCGCTTGATCCTCCAGCTAATCCAGCTTGAGTTGGAATCATCTTATAAATTTGAATTCGATATGACTTATTTAAGTTATAATGATTTTTCATTAAAACAAAAGCCTTGTGAACAAGATTTGATTCATCACAAACTAAACTAACATCATCAGCAGTTATAAAAGTTTCATAACGGGAATTTAATTCAGATATTTCTAAAAAGTCATGTAAATCGAGCGGAATAGATACCATATCAACATAGTGATATCCATCTTCTCTTCTTCCTAAAACATCAATGGCAAGATTTAACTTGGCGTAAGCTTTTCTAATCATGTACGGTGGATTTATCCTCCATCGTATATTTTACGAGCTTTGCCTCTCGTGTCAAGACCTCCGATGTGTTTAGTGATAGTTTTTTCAATAACTTCTTCAATATCGACTGTTTCATAGATAGAAGAAGTAGCAATACAAGTAGCAATAATTACTGGATCTAATAGATGAATGAAGTCGCGGCTTGGGCTAGAAGCAAAATTGCTTCCGGCATCAATTAAAAGTTCATAATAACTTTGACAAGCTCCAG
>DNJQ01000142.1:3801-4810 GCA_003497225.1 Bacillota bacterium
CATAATAACTTTGACAAGCTCCAGAAATAATTACCAGATCATCTAAATTAGGTCTTTTGCTTCTTATGCTTTTTATCGCTTTAGCATAAAAGGAAGAATAGCGATAAGAAGTTTCATCATATAGATTATTCTCACATCCAGTTTTAATTCCGTCGTGTCCTGTTAATACCACAATAGATGGATTGTGCTTTGTAACTAAATCCATAGCTACATCAGCAATATTAATTTCCTTAATATGATAGCCAACCGCTGGAACTGAATAATATTTATATATTTGTAAAGCCTTATTTAAATAGTATTCATCACCGTCGATATGTAAAACTTTACCAATCTTTAGTTTGGCTTTACTTCTTAAAATATTTGGAAGCTCTGGTATAGATGAGCGGTAATAGGGTGCTGGAAGAAGATTAGTTACTTCTTCTTCTTTAATTAGGCGAAAGTTCTTTCCAAATAAAATAGCTTTGCCGTTAGAATAATCAACAAAGCGAAAAATAAGATTGTTCTTATTTTTAATTACAACTTCATCACCGATATTAAGTCCCATATTAAATCATATGAAACATGTTTAAAAGTGTTAAATTAATTCAATTATTTTTCTAATTTGTTCAAGGCTCAATTGATGAATTCTTAAGGATAAATCGACAACATTCGCTATTTTTTGACAAACATCTTTATCAAAACTATTGAAGTTGTTTCTTAACGTTTTATTCTTATTTATATATAACTTTTCAAGTTTCTTAAGCATTATAAAATCAGCGCTATTCGCTTCAAAAATAACGAAAGCCGAATCAACTTTTGGAGATGGTAAAAAAGAAGATGAAGGAACATCAAGCAAGATTTTATAATTGCCGTTGAGTGCAAAATAAGTGTTTAAAGCATTATTGGTACTTGCTTGATCTTTATATAAATACTTTATAGCAACTTCCTTTTGGACCATTAAAGCAAAACTAATAGGTTTATTTAGTGAAAGTATCTTATATATTATTTTCTTAGTAATATTATATGGAAT
>DNJQ01000124.1 GCA_003497225.1 Bacillota bacterium
TTTTTTTTCACACATATAATATGTGTATATTTAATATTTTATAAACAAAAAACGGGCTTATACCCGTCATTTGCTTTTTATTTCTTTTCTTGATGTAAAGTGCTCTTATTACAATGTGGACAAAACTTCTTTACTTCAAAGCGTTCAGCATGCTTTCTCTTGTTCTTGGTTGTAATATAATTTTCATTCTTACAGACTGAACATCTTAGGATAATTCCAGCTCTAGGCTCCATGTTAAACCTCCATAACAAATAAAAGTTTAGCACAAAGCGTTTATTTTTCAAAGCACTTTTTATAATTAATGCTTTAAAGTATCAATAAATAGCCTCTCTACTATTTAAAACTCTTTTGTTATATAATAAAAATATGGAAAACAATTTAAGATCAAGAACAAATAAAGTTAAGATAAAAGACAAGATTCTCGGTGGCTCTAATCAAGTGCTCATTCAAACCATGAGCAAAACGAAGACTTCTTTAATAGATGAAAATATTGCTCTTTGTGATGATTTATATAAAAGAGGTTGTGATTTGCTTCGTTTAAGTGTTCTAGATGAAGAAGACGCTAAAGCCTTATCCTATATTGTAGATCAAAGCAAAATGCCAATCATCGCTGATATTCACTTCTCTAAAAATTTAGCTATTAAAGCTATTGAAAGTGGTGTTGCTAAGATAAGAATTAATCCGGGAAATATGAAAAAAGATGACTTAAAAGAAGTCATTCATGTAGCAAAAATATATAATGTCGCTATTCGAATTGGAATTAATTCTGGATGTTTAGATACTTATAGAGAAAAAGATCCAAAAGCGATGAATTCCTACTTTTCTCTTTTAGATCAAACCATCAATATCTTTAAAGAAAATGATTATGATCAAAATCTTGTTCTCGCTTTAAAAAGCACTGATCCAGAACTTACATATAATCTATATCGTTCAGCAGCTAATATATATAAATATCCTTTACATTTAGGGGTAACTGAAACTGGATACGGAATAATGGGAATGGCAAGAACTTGTTCGGCTTTAGTTCCATTATTAAAAGAAGGTATAGGTAATACGATTAGAATTACCCTAACTGATTCACCTCAAGAAGAAGTTGAAGCTTGTAAATCACTTCTTACTTCTTTAGGACTTAGAAATGAATTTCCAACTTTAATTTCTTGTCCGACATGTGGAAGAACAAAAGTAGATGTAAGTTTATTAGTAAGAAAAGTTCAAGATTTAATCGCTCACACAAGAGGTGATTTTAAAGTAGCTATAATGGGATGCCCTGTTAATGGGCCAGGTGAGGCTAAAAACGCTGATATCGGTTTAGCTGGTTTAAATGATTCTTTTATGATATTTGAAAAAGGTGAAAAGGGTCCAATCTTAAAAGAAGAAGAGGCTTTCACCTATTTAAAAAAGAAAATAGCAATTTTATCGAAGCGTTCACATATAGTTAAATGATGAACGATATGTATGCACTATTTATTTCAACTTTGACTCCCGAAACGGCGATAAAGTTAGCGAAAAAGTATGGCGTAAACTTCACAATGGAAGAAGCAAAGATCATCGTTCCGTTTATCAAAGCCCATAAAAACGAACTCAAAAAAGAGAACAAGGCAAAATTGATGGCGGAAGGAAAAAAGGTCGTCGCGCCAGAAACTTACCGAAAAATTGAACAGCTGATCAATCGGGTTATGTAAGAGGCTTTGCCTCTTTTTTAATTTATACTCTTATCTTTTTTTGCGAGGTTCTTGCGTATTATTTTCATTCGGTGATAACGTTTAGCTTTTTCTGCCGCTTTTTTAACCTTTTTCTTATAATTAGGTTTAACAACATTAGAACGAACCTTAGCTACCTCTTTGCGAATTTGTTTCTCTAATAACTCATTAGTATGCTTCTTTTGATTGCGAGTTGAAAGATCTCTTTCCTCTTTGAGTTGATCTTTTTTTAAAGTGTAATAATCAAATTTAACTTTCTTTTGAAGTTCTTTGACCTTTTTTACATCATCTGAATCGTAAAATAAGTAACTATCACCACCAGAAGAAAATCTACCTGCTCTACCTGCTCGATGGAAGTAATAAATCTGTTCATAAGGTATATTCATCGATATTACATCAGTTACATCTTTAACATCTATTCCCCGCGAAGCGATGTCGGAAGCTAAAAGATAATATACTTCCCCATCTTTAAATCTTCTAATCTCTTGTCTTTGTTTTCCCTTTGGCATATCCCCTGTTAAATAGGCGTGACTTATTTTTTCTTTAGTTAGCGCTTCATGAAGAGTTACTAATTCAGTTTTTTTCGAAGAAAAGATAATGCACTTAAATGGTTTTCTCACCTTTAAAAAGGTAATTAGTGCGCCTTCGAAAGTAAAGCCATGAACATTAACTAAATGATGTTTAACGCTTTGAGATGTAACTTTCTTCCTAGTTACATCGATAAATTCATAAGCTCCGATATATTTTTTTATAAATGAACTTAAATGTTCATCAATTGATGCCGTAAATAAAGATATTTTTACTGCTTTAAAGGCTTGAATTATCGAAGTAATCTCTTCTTCAAATCCGCCAAAAATAAGCATATCTGCTTCATCTAAGATGATTCTTTTTAAATGTTTTAAATTGCAGTACTGTTTAATTGCTGGAACAAATATCGGGGTGGTAACGATAATTTTTCCGTAATTCGTTCGATTTAAAGAATCAACTAAAGAATAAGAAAAATTATAACCACTCTCGAGAAATGATTTTAAAACCGAACAAATCTGATTAGCGAGCATATTAGTTGGTGTAACAATTATGGCTTCTACTTTTTCATCACTTGATAAATCATTTAAAATAGGCACAAGAAAAGACAAAGTCTTTCCGCTACCTGTTTCTGACTTTACGATAATCGATTCGTTGCGCAAGAGGGCGGGAATACTTTTTTCTTGCACTTCGCTCATATTGATGAATCCTTGCTTTTCAAGCGTTTTAATGAGCTCACTTTTAAGATTTAACGATTTAAAATTATTCATCTTTTTCCTCATCAACAGTCTTTATATGCAAAATTTTTAAAGCTGAATCATCAACTTTAGATGGGGCTTGAGCCATGGGGCAAGCCGCTTGAAGGTTCTTTGGGAAGGCGATAACTTCACGGATATTATCAGTGTGAGCAAAAATCATCACTAAACGGTCAAGACCAAAGGCGAAGCCACCGTGGGGCGGAGTTCCATATTTTAAAGCATCGACGAAGAAACCGAACTTCGCTTTAATTTCTTCTTCCGAAAGATTTAATAGTTCAAATATTCTTTCTTGAACTTTAGCGTCATAGATTCTTAATGAACCTGATGATAATTCAATTCCGTTAATTACAGTATCATAGGCGTAACTTAAAGCCTTGGTAGGATCTTCATAAAGATATTTAACATGTTCATCTTTTGGACGAGTAAAGGGGTTAGATAAAGAAACGATTTCTCCATTTTCTCTTCCAAATATCGGCCAATCTAAAACAAATAGCGGTTCATAAACATTTTCATCGATTAAATTAGCACGTGAAGCATAAGTTTTTCTTAATGCTCCAAGACCTAAAGACAAATTTTCATAATCACTATTAAAGTCTAAGACCAATACATCGTTATCTTTTAATTCAAATTCCTTAACTAAGGAATCAATTTCTTCCTGACTTAGATTTTTAATTACTGAACCAGTGAGTTCTCCGTTAAGCTTTTTAATATATAAAGGTGCGTGAAGATGATAATCCGATAAAAGTCTAGCGTCTTCATCTTGCATCTTACGCGAACAATGTTCGGCGTAGCCATCAACTTTAAATCCTTTAATATGAACATTATTAAATAAGGCAAAAGTTGAATTTTTAAATATTTCATCTAAATCATGTAGATATAAAGTGTATCTTAAATCTGGTTTATCAGAACCATATTTACTGATACATTCAGCATAAGTTAAACGAGCGAAATCCTTTAAATCAACATTTAATACATCTTTAAAGGCTTTCTTTAACATTCCTTGAATGACTAAAAGAACATCTTCTCTTTCAACAAAGGACATCTCAACATCGATTTGGGTAAATTCTGGTTGACGATCAGCGCGAAGATCTTCATCACGATAACAACGCGCAACTTGATAATATTTATCCATTCCGGCAATCATTAAAAGTTGTTTATAAATTTGTGGTGATTGAGGTAAAGCGTAAAATGTTCCAGGTTTTAAACGCGATGGAACTAGATAGTCTCTTGCGCCTTCCGGTGTTGATTTAATTAAAGTAGGAGTTTCAATCTCTAAAAATCCATTTTCTTCTAAATATTCTCTCATTGAGGAAACTGTTTTAGCGCGAATTTGAAGATTTTTTTGTAAGATTGGGCGACGTAAATCTAAATAACGCATTTTTAAACGAGTATCTTCTAATGCGTCGGTTTTATCAGCGATGATAAATGGTGGATTGGCACTTGAAGAAAAGACATTAATATCTTTTACATCGATTTCAATTTCACCAGTATCCATCTCTTTATTCGGGCTTGAACGAAGGATAACTTCTCCTTCAACTCTTAAGCAGTACTCGCTTCTTAAATGATACTTTTCATACATTTCTGGTGTTAAAGAAAGTTGCGTTACTCCGTAGCGATCTCTTAAATCGATGAATACTAAAGCGCCGAGGTTTCTAACCTTGCTGACCCAACCGCACAAAGCGACAGTTTCTCCAACATTTTCTTTTCTTAATTCACCACAATTTTTTGTGCGCAACATATTATTTTCCTCCTAAAGAAAGATTATTTAAGATATTTTCATAACGACATTCTTTTTGTTCGTTCTTTTCCATATCTTTTACGACGTAGAAATCATCTTTTTTAAAGACGAAGCGTTTTATACGCTTGCCATCCGCCATCTTTAAGGCGCTTTTTAAACTTTTTCCAACGTGTGGAATAAGGGTACTTATATTCTTTTTACGAAGTTCTTCTGCTAGTTTAAGCATTAAGCTTACATCATCTTGAACATAAAGCATGACATCAATTGGCTCTTCTTTATCTTCATCATTTAATGATAAAAGCAAACGATCGAGCCCGAAGGAAAATCCAATTCCTTCTAAATTTGGTCCACCTAAGGCTTTACTTAATCCGTCATATTTTCCACCACCACCTAAAGCACCTAAATTTAAGTGACTCTTTTCATAAACTTCAAAAACTATTCCAGTATAGTAATCAAGTCCACGAACTAAGTGGTCATCAATTTCATATTCAATTCCAAGCTCTTGAAGTTTATTTAATATTCCTTCAAATTCCTGTTTATCTTCATCTGTAAGATAATCGCGGATTATAGGAGCATTACTTGCTATCTTTTTATCTTCTTCAACTTTACAGTCTAAAATGCGCAAAGGATTGGTTTCAAGTCGCGCTTTACAGTCAGCGCACATTGAATCTATAAAAGGGACAAAATATTCAACTAAAGCGGACTTATAAGCGATACGCGAAGTTAAAGAACCTAAAGTATTGATTTTTAAAATTGGATTTTCAATTCCAATCGCCTTTAAGCATGAAACCATTAAAAGTAATACTTCAACGGTAGAAACTTCATCAAGGTGCTCATCTAAAAACTCAATTCCCCATTGGTGAGGTTCTCTATAACGTCCAGTCTGTGGTCTTTCGTAGCGGAAAATAGAGCCGGAATAATAGAGTTTTAACGGCATGTGCGGTGAAGCATAAAGTTTATTCTCGATTACAGCGCGCATAATTCCAGCGGTAAATTCGGGACGCAAAGTGTATTCGTGTCCACCTTTGCTCTCTAAATTAAACGTTTCTTTAGTAACGATATCCGTCGTTTCCCCAACTCCCCGGTGGAAAAGTTTATTCTCTTCAAACATCGGTGTAATTATTGGTGAAACACCGTATAAATGTGCTTTTTCATTGAGTGTTTGAACAAGCTTTTGATATTTTTCAGCTTGAGCACCGATCATATCGATAGTGCCGCGGGGTTTTGTAAATGTATTTGCCATATTTCCTCCTAATGTAATACTCGGCGAATTTCAAATACGCCAGAGATAATTTTAATTTTATTTATAACGCTATTTAAGTATTTTACATCCTTAACCATAATGACAACACTGATAGTAGTTGTTCCACTACCAGGATGATATTTAGCGTTAACTTTATATACCGCAACCTTTTCCTGAGAAAAAGTATTGAGAATATCAACTAATAGTCCACTTCGATCATAACATTCTATCGCTATATCGACGGGATAATCGATGTTTTTAGCATTGGGATTCCAAATAACAGAAATTATTCTTTGGGTCATATTCTTGATATTTGGACAGTTCTCACGGTGAACTTTAATTCCCTTGCCTTTAGATATAAATCCAACAATTTCATCTCCAGGTATGGGAGTGCAGCACGATGCAAGTGAAGTCATCGTTCGATCACCATTTTCTAAAATAACCGCATCCTCAACTTCCGTTGCAATCTTTCTTTTATTAACCGAATCTTTTAATTCGGAAGTCATCTGTTCATCAGATTTTTCTAGTCCTAGAAATTCTATTATGTGACCAGGTGTAACATTTTTAGTGCTGATTAGAAGATATAATTCTTCTATACTTTCAACTTTAAAGTGGTCGAGAAGTCTTTTATCGATGAATTTTTCTGGATTATCTTTGAGTTTTCTTTCGCGGAAAGAATCGATCAAAGAATTTCTTCCCTTAACGATATTGTCTTCTCGAATAAAGTCGGCATTTTGTTTAGTTAAATATTTTTTGATGTGTGAACGAGCGAATGATGTTGTAGCTATCTTTAACCATTCCGAATTTGGTGCAGCATTTTTACTAGTTTTAATTTCAACAACATCACCAGTTTTTAGTTCGCGTGATATTGGAACTAATTGATTATTGACTTTTGCTCCACTTAAAGTATCACCAACTCCAGTATGAATTCGATAAGCGAAATCGATTGGGGTTGAACCCTTAGGAAGGGTTACTACCTTACCTTTGGGGGTAAAAACATAGACATTAGCATCGAAGATGTCGTGCTGAAGGGCATCGACATAATCTTTAGCGTCGCTTTCTTGCGACTGATTAGTTACCGAAACGAAGTCGCGGAACCAGTGAAGTTTTTCTTCGATCTCTTTTTGTTCGGCTTTAGGATCATAGCCTTTGCTCTCTTTATATCTCCAGTGCGCCGCTACACCTTCTTCAGCGATTTCATCCATATCTTTCGTACGGATCTGAATTTCAAATATATGTCCTTCTCCAGTCATAATCGTTGTATGTAACGACTGATACATATTAGGTTTTGGCATAGCGATATAATCTTTAAATCTTCCTGGAATAGGTTTAAAAGATGCATGAATATATCCAAGAATTTCGTAACAATTCATTTCAGTCTTAGTAATTATTCTTAAAGCTAGAATATCATATATCTCATCAAAGGCTTTGCCCTTCATGTACATTTTTTTATAGATTGAATAAATGGATTTAACACGGGATGTGATTTCAAATTCTATTCCAGTCGGTGAAAGAATATCTACTAGTTCATTCTTTAAAGTTAAAACTGTGTGTTCTAAATTTTCTTTTTGATCGTGGAGCAATCTTTCAATTTCTTCATATTTATCTTGCTCCAAATAATATAAAGATAAATCTTCAAGTTCACTTTTTACTGTTGATAATCCAAGTCTATGGGCTATTGGAACATAAACTTCCATCGTTTCTTTAGCAATCGCTTTTTGTTTTTCCATCTTTTGATATTGTAAAGTTCTCATATTATGGAGTCTATCAGCTAGTTTAACGATGATGACTCTAATATCTTTTGCCATACCAATAAAGATTTTTCGGTGGCTTTCAGCCGCAAAATCGACGTTTTGATAATCGCTTAAACGAGTTATTTTAGTTACACTTTCAACGAGCAAAAATATCTCTTCTCCGAAACGCTCTTTAATTTCTTCAGGAGTTGTATCAGTATCTTCAATAGTATCGTGTAAAAAACCAGCGATAATTGTAGTAGGTCCTGTATGAAGCAAAGATAAAATTCTTGCGACAGCAGTTAAATGCACAATATAAGGATCACCAGATTTTCTCATCTGTCCCTGGTGCTTTTTTTGTGCAAATATATACGCCTCTTCAATCTTTTTTAATTCTTGTTCATCGTGGATATAAGAAGAATAAATCTTTTTTACATCCTCGAAAGAATAAATATCATTCGTTACTTTCATATTACTGCCTATATTGAATTAAACTCTTTCTTTCAACAGAAGATAAATTGTTGCTTTTAGGAATGCTGACTAAATCAATTAAGGTCAAAGCTAAAACTGTTTTAGCCCCAATTTTACTAACTAGTTCATTAAGTGCACCTAAAGTTCCACCGGTCGCTAAAAGATCATCGATTAATAAAACTCTATCGTCAGGTTTAATTACCCCATCGCTAATAAATAAAGAATCGCTACCATATTCTAAATCATAAGATACTTCAAGTGTCTTACCAGGAAGCTTTCCTCTTTTTCTAGCCATGACAAAGCCAATCCCTAGTTCATATGCTACTGGTGTTCCAAATATAAATCCACGAGATTCTGGACCTAAAACAACAGTCGGATTATATTCCCTTGCTACTTTAACCATTTCATCAACAGCATACTTAAAGGCTTTTTCATCGCGCAATAAAGGTGACATATCCTTAAATGATATTCCTTGACGTGGAAAATCGGCTGTTATTTGAATATATTTTTTTAAATCCATGGTTCACCTCTTACTGCTTAAAAACGCAACTATTATTATACAATAAGATTTAATATATTTAAATAAATATAT
>DNJQ01000128.1 GCA_003497225.1 Bacillota bacterium
ACTATTATAAATAATAAAATTCTTGTTGAAATAAAATAGGTTGTTTACTATAATATTCACCATGGAGGAAATAAGAAAATGGATGTAGCACGATTAGTTTTATTTATTTTAAGTGCAGTAGGTATAATTACCGCAATGGTTCTTAGATGGGGCGCTGGAAAGAAAAAATATGCAACTTATGTTGAAGTTGTATCACTCATCATTTTGGTAGTAGGTGTCTTATTATTTATTGTTAATGGAATACAAGGTGCAGGTGGCTGGGCTAACTTATTCTTATTTATCTCAGTCTTAGGATTAACAGTAATCCGTATGATTTCTCTTTTAAGACATAAATTATAGTAAGAAGAAAATTAATTTGCAAATAAGGCCCCGAATTTTTCGGGGCTAATTTGCTCTTAGAAAGGTATTATGAAAGTAGGTTTAATATCGCTTGGGTGCGCAAAAAATCAAATTGATAGCGAAGAAGTTTTATCTTATCTTGCTCGCAATGAGTTTATCATTGTGGGTGATTTAAGTTTAGCTGAAATGATTATAATCAATACCTGTGGATTTTTAAAAGCATCTAAAAAAGAAGCCTACGATGTTATCGATGAGGTAAAAGAATATAATGTACCAATTGTAGTTATCGGGTGCTTAGCTGAACGAAATGAGGAAGAATTAAAAAAAGATAAACCATTCGTTGATCTAGTAATTCCGATTCACGATTACCCTAACTTTGGTTACAAATTACAAAAACTCATCAAGGATAAAAAACTTTCGGGCAATGTTGAAAATACTAAAAGAGTCTACTCTACTCCTAGCTATCAAGCTTATTTAAAAATTAGCGATGGATGTAACAATCGATGTACTTATTGTACGATACCGCTAATTAGAGGTGGATTTCATTCAATTCCATTAAAGACACTTCAAATACAGATGGATGAAATAGCTAGTAATGGAGTAAAAGAACTTGTAGTTATATCACAAGATACAACTAGATATGGAACAGATCATCCGGAACTTAAAGAGGATATATGCACTTTATTAAAAGAAGCGCTAAAGCACGAAGAATTTAAGTTCATTCGTCTGCTTTACCTCTATCCTGATGAAATAACTGATTCATTAATAGATTTATTCAAGGATAATCCTCGATTAACACCATACTTTGATGTTCCAATTCAACATTCTTCGGACAAAATCTTATCGAGAATGCATCGAAGAGGTGATCGAAAATACTTATCTTCTCTATTTAAGAAAATAAGAGAAAAAATACCTAATGCTATATTAAGAACAACGATTATGGTTGGTTTCCCTTCAGAAAATGAAGAAGATATAGCTGATCTACTTTCCTTCATGAATGAAGTTAAGTTCGATCATCTAGGTGTATTCACCTATAGTCGTGAAAAAGGTACGCCAAGTTATGACTATGATGAGCAAGTTCCATCAAAAGTTAAAGCGGAAAGATATAATCGCGTGATGAAAGAACAAGCGAAGATATCTTATGAACAAAACAAGAAACACTTAGGTGAAGTTATGACTGCTTTAATAACAGGTTACGATGAAGAAAATCTCTGTTATCGCGGAACATCTTATGTCTTTGCTCCTGATGATATCGATGGTGAATTATCCATATATAGTGATCGAGAGCTAGAAATCGGATCTTGTGTTAAAGTTAAAATAGTTAATACATCTATTTATGATTTAATAGGTGAACTTATACATTAAGTTATAAAATAGCAGTTTTCCACGCATATATATAAGTGATAGGAGAATTGCTATGCAAAATCACACTTACGAAGAAATATTGCAGGAAACTTCGTATTTAAAAAAATTAGTCGATGAAAAATTAAGTGAAATCAATTATTCAGTTGGGTGGGAGTATGTCAGTTGGTTACAAAAGCAAACGATTTATTTCTACGAGGGCTATAAAAAACTCGGATATAACACTCAACCGGATGATCTTATGCGCGGGGACGTCATCTGGGCGGAATTTGGAATTAATATCGGAACCGAATTATCCGATTACCGCACCAAAGGACATTACTGCGTGTGTTGGGCGATAGATTTAGGAAATGTTGTTGTTATTCCCCTCTCTTCTAGCGATGCGCCAGGATCAATCCTCACTTATGATTTAGGTGAGATAGAAGGACTAGGATATAACGGAAGTCATTCTTATCTAAAGCTCGATGCTATTAGATCAATATCAAAACGTCGCATTAGTCGAATTCCTAATACTCTCTCGGGTAAGATTCGTCTAAAAGATGAGCAGATTGCTATAATTAACGACGCAATTAAAAATTCATTCGTTTCTTGACTATCTTCCTGCGTGGAGGAGTTATGATATTTAATAAAACGATAAATTGTTACTACCGAAAATATTGGTATTGTTTTTTCTTCGGAATTTTAGCTCTTATCGGAGTTGATGCTATCCAACTTTTATTACCAGAAATTATTGGTAATATCGTTAGAGCAGCCAATGAAAATGAACTCTCCATGGGATTTATCGGACTTCAAGTTTTATATATTTTAGCTATTGGTTTAGGAATATTTGCCGGTAGAATTATTTGGAGATTATTAGTTGAAGGCGTGTGCCATAAAATTCAAGCTGACCTTCGTCGCCGTTTATTCATTCACTGCGAAGCTTTGCCAAAAGAATACCATAGTTCACATAAAACTGGTGGAACGATGGCGCTACTAACGAACGATACTGAAGCAGTTAGTTACACTTTCTCTGATGGAGTTATATTCTTTGTAGATATTGCTGTTTTAGGAACACTAGCCATGATTAAGATGTTCTTAGTTAACTGGGCATTAGCTTTAATCACCATTGTGCCTTTAGTCTTTTTGATCTTCTCAGGAAATATTCTTGAAAAGCTTGAAACTAAATCCTATGAAGCTCAACAAAAAGCTTTTGAAAAGATGTCTGATTTTACTAGCGAAAACCTTTCAGGTATCTCAGTTATTAAAGCCTTTATTAAAGAAAAGCAGCAATTAAAAGCTTTTTCAAACTGCGCTAATGATCATCGCACAAAGGCCTTAAAGTTTATTAGACTCGATAATGCCTATAACATTATTATTAATGGTTTAATATATATATCCTTTGCTCTACTTTTAATTATCGGTGGATATTTAGCTACAAATAATGTTGATTTACCTTTAGCTAATCCTCTTACTAGTGATATGCTAACAGAATTTTATGGATATTTCGATTCATTAATTTGGCCGATGCTCGCTATAGTATTTTTAATCTCTACCATCTCACGTGGTAAGGCGAGTTGTAACCGTATCTCAGAACTTCTTAATACTCCAATCAGTGTTAAAGATGATGAAGGTGTGGTTCAAAATAATCAACCTTTAAAAGGTAATATTAAAATTCAAAATCTCACCTTCGCTTATCCAGATGGTGAAACACCAGTATTAAAAGATTGCAGTGTAGAAATTAAAGCTGGAGAAAATATAGGTATTATAGGTCGCACGGGATCAGGAAAAACGACATTCGTTAATATGTTATTAAAACTATATAATGTACCGCGTGAAAGAATTTATATCGATGGAAAAGATATCAATGATATTTCAACTATCGATTTAAGAAATTCAATCGGCTACGTCGCTCAAGATACCTTCTTGTTCTCTACTTCAATCGCTGAAAACATCGCTTTCGCTCATCCGCGGATCTCCTTTGATGCGATTAAACGCGCAGCAAAGTTTGCTTGTGTCGATGATAATATCGCCAATTTTAAAGAGGGCTATGATACGATCGTCGGTGAACGTGGCGTTTCTCTTTCCGGCGGACAAAAGCAACGTATTGCCATGGCTCGCGCCATAATCAATGATCCAGAAATACTAATTCTCGATGATTCTGTTTCCGCTGTTGATTCTTCAACCGAAAAAGAGATTTTGTCTAATATTAAACGCGAAAGAAAAGGTAAAACAACCTTAATCATCGCGCACCGTATCTCAGCGATAGAAAATCTTGATCATATTATTATTCTTGATGAAGGACAAATCGTTGGCTATGGAACTCACCAAGAACTTTTAGAGAGTAACACATATTATCAAGATATCGTTAAACTCCAAGAATTAGAAAAGGAGGTAAAATAATGACTTTAGAAGAACAAATTTCCATCAAGGAAAAAACCTATAAAGATTCGATACTATTTAAAAAGCTATTTCGCTTTTTCGTTCCTGAAATTTGGCGTTTTATCTTCGCCATTTTGCTCGATACTTTAACTGTCGTTATCTTTTCATTTGAACCCCGTATTACTGGAAATATCGTTTCTTATGTATCAAGCGGTCAATTTGATAAGATTTTACTAATGTCTTTGATCTTCATTGGTTGCATTATTATCGGTTTAATATTTATGTATAACGGCTCAATCATGCTTCAAAAAGTTGGTCAAAACATCGTTTATAACTTGCGCATGGAAATATTTAAACACGTTGATGAATTTTCTATCAATCAGTTAAACTCCTTACCAGTTGGAAAACTTGTCACCCGTATTATTAATGATACTTCAAAGATTATGAGAATGTTCACCGATGTTATTCCATCTGTCATCCGTTCCTTCACTACTCTTATTACAATTTTAGTTCAGATGTTTGTTTCTTCCTGGGCTGTTGGATTAACCCTATCAGCATTTTTACCTTTGATATTTGGTGTAATTGTTTTCTTCCGCATATTTTCACGTAAAGTTTTCCGTGAATCTCGTCAATCAGTTTCAGATATCAATGGTTTTATCGCCGAAAATATCTCCGGTATGCTTACAACTCAAATCTTTAATCAACAGCAAAGAAAACTCGATGAATTTGAAGAAAAGAACCAAAGAGTCTTAAAAGCTCACCTTCGTCAAGTTCGTTTCTTTGCAATCTTTAGACCGCTCTTCTACTTAATCTATGTTTTAACAATCATTGCGGTTATTTATGTTGGAACTTATATTGTAACAAGTAATCCAATGCAATATTCTGGAAGTGAAGCCGGGGGACTTTTATTCTCCTTCTACCTCTTCGCTGGTCAATTCTCTAACCCCGTAACATCTTTAGCTCAACAGTTTAACGCCTTCCAAGAATCATTAACTTCAGTTGAAAGAGTCTGCATCGTTATGGATGTTGAACCAGAAGTATTAGATATAAAAGAAGCCAAAAGTGTTGATAAACTCATCGGTAAAATTGAGTTTAGAAATGTCTGGTTCGCTTATAAAAAGGATGAATGGGTATTAAAAGATGTCTCCTTTACCATAAATCCTGGTGAAACAGCGGCTTTTGTCGGTGCAACTGGCGCGGGAAAAAGTACGATTATTTCACTTATTACGCGCAACTATGAAGTTCAAAAAGGTGAAATCCTTATCGATGATGTACCGATTAAAAATTACACCATTGAAACTTTAAGAAAACATATCGGTGCTATGCTTCAAGATGTCTTCCTTTTCGCTGGAACAATTAAAGATAATATTTCATTATTTGACGAAACTGTTTCAAAAGAAGAAATCGTTGATGCTTGTAAATATGTTGGTGCTGATACATTTATTGAGGCACTACCGAATAAATATGAAGAAGAGGTTCGTGAAAGAGGAAATAACTTCTCGATGGGTCAAAGACAACTTCTCTCCTTTGCTCGTGTCGTAGTTTATAATCCTAACATCATACTTTTAGATGAGGCCACGGCAAATATTGATACTGAAACAGAACTTATTATTCAATCATCCTTAGAAAAGATTTCTTCGATTGGAACGATGATAATTGTCGCTCATCGTCTTTCAACTATTAAGCACGCTGATAAGATATTCGTTATTTCTCAAGGAAGAATAATTGAGCAAGGTAATCATCAAGAACTTTTAAAGAAGCGTGGAACATATTATAATTTGTATGAACTACAGAATATGGAGAAAAAGGTCAATGAATAAGGTTAATATTAAACTATATGATACCAAAAGTGGAAAAAAGATCGACTTTGTTCCACTTAATGAAAATGAAGTTACTATATATTACTGCGGACCAACCGTTTATGATTATCCTCATATCGGTAATTTCCGTCCACCTGTCTTTTTTGACCTTGTTCACCGCTTCTTTTTAGCCCTGGGCTATAATGTCAAAATGGTTTCTAACTATACTGATATCGATGATAAAATCATTAATAAGGCTATTAAAGAAAATAAAACTGAAAAAGAAATATCTAGTTTTTATATTAAAAACAATGAAGAGATGCTAGAAAAACTCAATGTTCTTCCTCTTTATAACCGTCCTAAAGTTTCGGAAACGATGGATGAAATAATTTCTTTTGTTCAACTAGCCTTAGATAAAGGTGTAGCTTATAAAGCCAAAGATGACATCTATTTTTCAACAAGTTCCGTTAAAGATTATGGATCTTTATCTAAAATGAATCTAGAAGAACTCAATGCAGGAAGTCGAATTGAAGTAACTGATTTAAAGCATTCTCCTTTTGATTTCGCTTTATGGAAAAAAACCAATGACGAAGGTATAAAGTTTGATGCACCATTTGGCGTTGGCCGTCCAGGTTGGCACACTGAATGTTTAGTCATGATTAATAAAGTATTTAATAAGCCGCTAGTTGATATTCATGGTGGTGGATTTGATTTAAAGTTTCCTCATCATGAAAATGAACGCGCTCAATCTATGGCTATATACTCCTCTCCTTTAGCAAATTACTGGATGCACGTTGGATTTTTAACCATGGGTGAAAGTGAAAAAATGAGCAAATCATTAGGAAACGTTATCTATATGAAGGATTTCCTTAATAATAATGATCCTGATATTTTTAGACTTCTCATTCTTAAAGGCTATTACCGTTCACCTTTAGTTTATAGTGAAGAAGCGATTGAAACTTGTAAAAGAGAGGTTGAAAAATATCGCAATATTAAAAAGACGAGCAACCTTTTCTTGGCTTTAAATAAAAGCGATAAGCAAGGACAATTACTTAAAGAATATTATGAGCCATTTATCAATAGCCTCGCTGATGATTTTAATGTTCCTAATGCACTTTTGCACTTTGATTTACTAGTTAAAAACCTCAATCAAGCGATTAGAAGTAAAAATTATGAAAGCGCTTTAAATTTAAAGTTTACTTTTGATAAAATAAATGATATATTAGGACTTAAACTAGCGACAGTCGATATCGATGATGAAATCTTAAACCTTTATCACCAATACGAAAAAGCTCGTTTAGATAAGAATTATGCTCTCAGCGATGAACTTCGCTCAGAACTAGTAAAGAAGGGTGTGATGTAAGATGTTTCTAAGTAATATTTTAACTTCATATAGAACGATATTAAATCCAATAGATAAATTTGTTCTCGATTTGATTGAAAATGAAAATTTAGGTGGTTGGGGAATAATTCTATTCCTTCTAATTACTCTATTAACTACTATATTGGCTGGTGGAATCGTTGGTGTTGAACGTGAACTTCACGGGCACGCTGCCGGATTAAGAACTCATGTTTTAATCGCCTTAGGTGCTTCACTAATAATGTCACTATCGATCTTCGCCTTCCCTATTAATGAAGGTTATACTCGTGATCCAGCCCGACTTGCGGCTCAAGTTGTATCCGGTATTGGTTTCATCGGTGCAGGAACAATCATGCAAAATGGAACCGGTATTAGAGGATTAACAACCGCTGCATCCTTATGGGTCTGTGGTGGAATTGGCTTAGCTTGTGGTAGTGGATTTATCGTTGAAGGTCTTCTAGGTGCTATAGCAACATTCAGTGTTCTATTCTTGTTAGTTGCTCTTGAAAAAAGAACATCAAAGAAAAATCCTCAAATATCGCTCATAATTGAGGCCACAACTCCAGCATTACACGTAGCTCTTGAAATAGCTGAAAAGTATAATATTAAAGTTAAAGATATTAATTCATCATTATTAACCTATAGACAAAAAGATTGTTTAAAAATGGTTATTACTTTAAAAAAGCCAGATAAGATAGCCTTAACAACATTTGTTGATGAACTAAGAAAAAAGACACAACCATTAGATTTATTAATCACTCACATTAAAAATGACTGATTGAAGGAGGTGAAAATCCTCCTTTTTTCATAAGGCCAACTGCCACTTTTTCCGGGGTCT